>CAIZEE010000774.1 GCA_903931835.1 uncultured Elstera sp. | reverse complement strand
GACGCTGGCCTCAGTCGCCAGAGAACATGGCCGGCTCGATCAATTCGACTTCGCCGCCATCATGGTTGATCGGCTGGGTTTGCTGACGCCAAGGCTTGCTGCCTTCGGCGCCGATGCGCGGGCAACCGGCTTGGGTGCGTTGACCGATCTGCGCATCGGCATGAACTTGGCGCATCTGCGCCAGCATGAAAGCGCTTTCGATCCAGCGCAGCAGGCGGCTGCCGATACGATGCTGGCGCGCGTTGCCGGCTATTATGCCGATCGCGCAGCAGGACGCACATCCAGCCCCGACGGCCAAATTCTCGCCGCCCTCGACGCGTGTCTGGCGGTAACGGCCAATGCCGCCGATCGGCAAGGCGTCACGGCCCTGGTCGGATTGCGCCGCAATCTGTTTCCAGCTGCGTCCGGCTTTTCATCGACCGTTGCATCGGGGGGATCGTGATGCGCGCTGAAGTCAATATTTTCGGCGTTTATATGTCGTCCGTCGTGGTTACGGCGTTGCTCGCCTGGATCGCGACCATGCTACTGCGCCGGGTGCTAGAGCGGCTGGGCGCCTACCGGCATATCTGGCATCCGGCATTGTTCGATACCTCTCTCTTCGTCCTTCTCTGGGCAGGCGCCTCCGCCCTGCCGACGGTGATTTGATCATGGCTGACTATAAGAAGATCGCCTATTCAACCGCGCGCATCGCCGCCACGCTGATCCTGGTGGCGCTGGCCTGTGTGGTCGGTTGGCGGCTATGGGGTTATTATCAGCTGGAGCCTTGGACGCGCGACGGACGGGTGCGCGCCGATATCGTCCAGATCGCCCCCGATGTTAGCGGTCTGGTCACCAAGGTTTCGGTAACCCATGACGAGATGGTCAAGGCGGGCCAGGTGCTCTTCACCATCGACCAGGACCGCTTTGCGCTCGCGTTGCGCCAGGCGGAAGCGGCGGTTGGCACCCAACAGGCGACGATCATCGCGCAAAAAGCCAATGTCGACGCCCACGCAGCAGCCTTGGCCGAGGCGCGGCGTGAGGCCACTCGTAATGACGGGCTGGCGACGCTGGTCTCGCGCGAGTTGCTCGAACAAAGCCATTCCAAGGTGGCTCAGGAAACCGCAGCCCTGGCCCAGGCAAAGGCGGCGGTCGGCCAGGCTGAATCAGCCCTGGCTCAGGCGGAGGCGGCGCATGATGTCGCCGTGTTGAATCTGGAGCGCACGGTGGTGCGGGCACCGGTCGATGGCGTCATGTCGGATATCGCTCTGCGGGTCGGCGAGTATGTCTCGCCCGGCAAGCCGGTGCTGGCGGAGATCGATGCCGGCTCGCTGCGCGTCGAGGGCTATTTCGAGGAGACCAAGCTGCCACGCATCCATGTCGGCGATGCGGTCGAAGTACGGCTGATGGGCGACGAGACGCTGCTCCGCGGCCATGTCCAAAGCATCGCCGGCGCCATTGAGGATCGTGAGCGCGGGGCGTCCGCCAATCTGCTGCCCAACGTCAATCCGACCTTCAGCTGGGTGCGCCTCGCCCAACGCATACCGGTACGCGTCCATCTCGACCAGGCACCGAGCGATCTGCGTCTGATCGCCGGCCGCACTGCGACGGTGACGGTGCTGGACGACAAGGGGCGGGCGAAATGAAACGCGTTCTCCTCGGCCTCGCTGTGTTGGCTCTGGCGGGCTGCGAAGTCGGGCCGGATTACAAATTGCCCGACGAGGCCAAGACAAATGCGCCGGCTGCACAGGGCGGGTTTATCTCGGCGGATGCCAAAACGACGGTGTCAGCACCGGTGCCCGATGGCTGGTGGCGGCTTTATGACGATGCCGTGCTGAACCGGCTGGAGGAGGAGGCGCTGAAGGCCAATGACGACCTGCGCATCGCCGCCGCCAACCTCCAGCGTGCGCGGGCCTTGCAGCGGGAGGTAGAGGGCGCGCAGGACCCCCATTTCAGCGCGTTTTTCGGTGCCCAGCGCGGTCAGCTTTCGGGCGAATCCTACCTGCTGCCAGTACCGCTGCCGGCGCAATATCTGGCCGATGCCGGCATCCAGGCGTCTTATCAGCTCGATCTGTTCGGCCGGCTTGCCCGCGCCGCCGAGGCGGCATCGGCGGATACCGAGGCGACGGAAGCCGGGCTCGACCTGGCGCGCATCACTGTCGCCGCCGAGGTCGCCCGGGCCTATAGCGATGGCTGCGCCGCCACCCATGAATTGTCGACCGCGAAGCAGCAGGTCGAGCTGCAACTCAAAGCGCGTTCGATCGCCGGTCAGTTATCCTCGGCCGGCCGGGAATCGGTCATCGAGGTCACCCGCACCGATATCCAGGTTGATCAGATCCGCGCAACACTACCGGTATTCGAGGCGCATCGGCGCGCCGCGTGGTTTCGGTTGGCGGTCCTGACCGGCCATCCGCCTGCGGAATATCCGAGGGACGCCGAAGCCTGCACCGCGCCGCCGCGCCTGCATCGCCCGATCCCGGTTGGCGACGGCGCCGGGTTGTTGAAACGGCGCCCCGATATTCGAGCCGCCGAACGCACGCTTGCCGCAGCCACTGCCAAGATCGGCGTTGCGACGGCGGCGCTTTATCCCGAAATCACGCTGGGCGCTTCGGTCGGCTCGACCGGTTTGCTGACCGATATCGCTCAACCGGCGGCCAATCACTGGGGGCTCGGACCGCTGATTTCCTGGTCCGTGCCGGGCGAGAGCGAGCATGCCAGGGTCGCTGCTGCGGATGCGCAGGCGCACGCCGCGCTGGCGCATTTCGATGCGGTGGTGCTGAGCGCCCTGCGTGAGACGGAAACCAGCCTGACCGCCTATGCCCATGACCTCGACCGCAATGACATTCTGCGTTCCGCACGCGATCACGCGAGCCTGGCCGTCGACCAGGAGGACCAGCTCTACAAGGCGGGTCGCAGCCCGTTTCTGAACGGCATCAATGCGCGCGCGATGCTGGCCGCGACGGAGACGGCGCTGGCTGCCTCCGATGATCAAATCGCCGCCGATCAGGTTGCGATCTTCCTCGCTTTGGGTGGCGGCTGGCCGCAGAAATAGCAATAGCCCATGCGTGTGAAGCATGGGAATGGCGGCTTAAAGTCCTTCTCAGCCGCATGATTGATCCCTAAATCTGGCGTCACCATCGCATCGTTTCGGGGGGCTTGGGCGATCGCGGCCGATGATGCCTCGAAACTGGGGCACTGATGCGGGAGCAAGGATCATCTCGATGACTGAAAGCCTTCCCTCGCAACCGGCCGAGCATATCGGCACGACACCGGCGGCCCAGCAGTTCGTACTCGGGCGTCGCGCCAGCTATTGGGTTGCCGCCGGTGTGGTCGCGCATACGCTGTGGACCAGTGCGGCACCCGCGATGACTTACCCGCTCTATGCCGCCGAATGGCATTTGTCGCATGCCGTCATCACCGCGATCTTTGCGATCTATCCGGTCGCGATCGTCGCCATTCTCGTCGGTTTCGGCGATCTGTCGGACTATATCGGGCGGCGGGCGACGATGTTGATCGGGCTTGCCGCCTCCCTGATCGGCGTTCTGCTTTTTGCCGCCGCGCCCAATGTCGACTGGCTTTATGTCGGCCGCGCCTTCATGGGGATTGGCGTCGGTCTGACGGCAGGACCGTCTACCGCTGCGATGGTCGAGTTCAGCGAACCGCATCATCTACGGCTGGCCAGCGCCGTCACCACGGCGGCGCAGGCAGTCGGGTTTGGACTTGCTCTCGTGCTTGGCGGCGCGTTGATCGAGTACGCGCCGTTTCCGATGCGGCTGAATTTCTGGGTCCTGTTCGCAGTACTGCTGGTTTTGTTCGCAGCGACCTGGTTCATGCCGCGTCCGGCCAAGGGTGGGGTGCGACCAGCCTGGCGCCCAAAACTCCCCTTCATACCGGCGGAACTGCGGCGGGTTTTCATCATCTCCGCGACAGCGGTTACGGCCGCCTATACCCACGGCGTCATGATTCTGTCGCTTGGCTCTCAGGTCGCGCACGATCTGGTCGGATCATCGAACGTGCTGGTCAACGGGGCGGCCTTGTCGCTCTTCGCCCTATCCTCTGGCGCTATCGGCATCGCGGGGCGCAGGCTATCGGGGCGTGGCGCGATGGTGATCGGCGGGGTGACCGCGACAATCGCGATGGCGCTGTTCGCCACCGCCGTGGCGGATCATAGCCTGGCCGTCTTCCTGACCGCGACGGCGACCGCAGGCGTCGGTTATGGGCTGCTTCTGTCGGGCGGGCTGGAGATGATCCGGGGGGCAACACCATCCCATCATCGCGGCGGCGTGCTGTCGGCACTCTATCTCGGTGCCTACGGCTCGCTTGGCGTTGTGGCGCTGGCGCTGGGTCAAGTCGCTACGCTTTACAGCCTGCGCCTCGCCATCGATCTGGGGGCCGCCTGGATCGCCGCCCTCGCCCTCGCCACCGTCATCCTGACGGCGGTGGGCGTTCCTTCAAAGACGGCGTAACCATCTTATCGGCGGCGCAGTTGCGGAACCAATCCGACCACGCCGACGACGATCAGATAGATCGCGACGATCAAATTCAGCAAGGCCGGCTCCAGCAGGATCAGAATGCCGGCGAGCAGAGAGATGACCGGCGACAGCATCGATGAATTGAACATGGTTTTATCCTTTAAAGCCGATTGATCTCGAATGCCTCGGGCGGCTGGGCGTACCCGGAAAGATCGGGACGATCTGTTCGAACGGTCATGCTCGCGCGTTAGTATGTGGGAACAACACCGCTGTGGTGTTGGAGTTCCATGACCCACCCAAGGAGCATCGTGATGAAGACCAATGGATCGGCAGTCTGGAAGGGCGGCATAAAGGACGGCGTCGGCGCCATCTCGACCCAAAGCGGCGCCTTGAAAGAGTATCCCTATGGTTTCGCCAGCCGGTTCGAGGGCAAGCTCGGCACCAATCCGGAGGAGTTGATCGGCGGCGCCCATGCCGGCTGTTTCACCATGGCGCTGTCGCTGATCCTAGGTGAGGCTGGCTTCACCGCCGAGCACATGGCGACCACCGCCGAGATCACGTTGGAAAAACTGGCCGATGGTTTTGCGATCACCGCAAGCCATCTGACATTGCAGGCAAAGATCCCGGGTATCGATCAGGCGAAATTCGATGAGCTGGTCCACATGGCCGAGAAGGGCTGTCCGGTCTCCAGGGTGCTAAACGCGACGATTACTCTGGACGCGACCCTACTCAGTTAGGGTGTCTGCCATAGGGTGGCGAAGCTCGCCAACTCGGCCGCGTTCAGGTCGGATACGGCGGTGAAGCTCAAGCCGTCCTGGCTCCATTGACGGATATTGAAGCCGAGCTTCGTCAGCGCCCCTGCTGGCAGCTTCGCCGAATTATCCGGCCAGACATAGAGGTCGAGCATATGCGCGTCGTGGCGATAGACGAGTGCCGCCACGGCGCGCCCATCGAGATATTCAAGCCGCCCACCCTGCAGCGGGAAACCCTCGGCCACGAAATCCTTCACTGGCGGCGCGAAATCGAGCTTGCCCGTGAACCATGG
>CAIZEE010000773.1 GCA_903931835.1 uncultured Elstera sp. | reverse complement strand
GGTGTTCCAACGATTATCTTGGCATGGGCCAGCATCCTTCGATTTTGGCCGCGATGCATCATGCCCTGGATCAGTGCGGCGCTGGCGCCGGCGGCACGCGCAACATCGCCGGCACTAATCATTACCATGTGCTGCTGGAGCGCGAGCTCGCGGAGCTGCATGGCAAGGAAGCCGCTCTGCTGTTCAATTCGGGCTATATGTCGAACTGGGCGTCGCTCAGCACGCTCGCCTCACGCATGCCGGGCTGCGTCGTGCTGTCCGACGCCTTCAACCACGCCTCGATGATCGAGGGCGTACGGCACGCCCGCGTCGAAAAACAGGTCTTCGCGCATAATGATCCGGCCGATCTCGCCCGACGCCTGGCCGATCTCGATCCGCGCCGCCCGAAACTCGTCATGTTCGAATCGGTCTATTCAATGGATGGCGATATCGCGCCAATTGCCGATCTCTGTGACGTTGCCGATCAATACGGCGCCATGACCTATCTGGACGAGGTTCATGCGGTCGGGCTTTACGGTCCGGGCGGCGGCGGGATTTCCGATCGCGACGGTGTCGCCGATCGCGTGACGGTTATCGAAGGGACGCTCGCCAAGGCGTTTGGCGTCATGGGCGGCTATATCGCGGGGTCGCGCGCGCTCTGCGATTATGTCCGCAGCTTTGCGTCGGGCTTTATCTTCACGACCTCCCTGCCGCCGGCCGTTGCCGCCGGCGCTCTCGCCAGTATCCGGCATTTGCGCTCCAGCACCGTGGAGCGTGAAACGCATCAGGCGGTGGTCGCCAAGGTGCGCCAGCAGCTTGACGCCGCAGGTCTGCCGCATCTTGATAATCCGAGCCACATCGTGCCGGTCATGGTCGGCGATCCGGTGATCTGCAAGCAGATCTGTGATGAGTTGCTGAGCCGGTTTGGCGTGTATGTGCAGCCGATCAATTACCCGACCGTGGCGCGTGGCACCGAACGTCTGCGGATCACGCCATCGCCGGTGCATACCGACGAGGATATCGCCCATCTGGTCGGCGCCTTGTCGGCGATTTGGACGAACCGCAATCTCAAACGCGCGGCCTGATTATCACACGGCGTCGGCGGGGGGGCTCTTAAATGATCTTCCGCCAACTCTTCGATCAGGTGTCCTGCACCTATTCCTATCTGATCGCGAGCCGCCGGGGCGGGGAGGCCCTGATACTCGATCCCGTGCTGGACAATGTCGATCGCTATCTGCAGCTCATGCGAGAACTCGATCTCAGGCTGGTCAAGGCGGTCGACACACATCTCCATGCCGACCACATCACCGGGTTAGGCGCGCTGCGCGACCAGACCCGTTGCATCACGGTAATGGGCGAACAGAGCAAGGTCGATGTCGTGTCCATGCGGATCGCTGATGGCGACCGGCTCGCGATCGACGGGCTTAGCCTGGATGTGATCTATACGCCGGGCCATACCGACGATTCATATAGTTTTCTGATGGGCGACCGCGTTTTCACCGGCGACACGCTGCTGATCCGAGGCACCGGCCGGACCGATTTCCAGAATGGCGATGCCCGTGCCCAGTATCACTCACTGTTCGGCCGATTGCTGCGACTGCCGGACGAGACGCTGGTCTATCCAGCGCATGATTATAAGGGCAATACGGTCAGCACGATCGCGGAGGAAAAGGCTTTCAACCCCAGGCTCCAGGTGCAATCGGTCGAGGAGTATGTCGAGCTGATGGCCGGTCTCGATCTCGCTCGGCCCAAAATGATCGATATCGCGGTACCGGCTAACTCGCGCCAGGGGTTGCGCCAGGACGAGATCGCCCGTCGCGGCTGCGCCGTCGCGCCCCAGCAGGCCCTCGACCTCGTCCGTGAACGCGGGATCGTGCTGGTCGATTTGCGTGAGGAAGGCGAACGCCGGCGTCACGGCAGCATTCCAGGCTCTCTATCCGCCCCATACGCGGCTCTCCAGGATAACATTGGCATTGGCGGGATTCTGCGTGAGCTGGCCCAATCGACAGGCCGGCACCTCTTGTTCTACTGCGCTTTCGGCGAGCGGTCGGCGATGGCGGTAGAGGCGGCACATGAGGCCGGGATTGACGCTGCAAGCCATATCGAGGGTGGTATCGATGCCTGGAAGAGGGCTGGCGGCAAATGCGATCAGTTGTAGATTGATTGACAGCAACGCCCCGAAGGATGGATACCCGCGCCAACGGTTACGCGTTTTCACAACAGCGGTGAAGCTATGAGTTTGGGCAAGATTACCCCGGTCATTCTGTCAGGCGGGGCCGGAACGCGCCTGTGGCCTTTATCGCGGACGCATTATCCAAAGCAATTTCTGCCGCTTGCGTCCGAGAATACGATGCTGGTCGATACCGTGGATCGTACGGGCGAGGGCGAGTTGTTCGGTAAGCCGATCGTGGTCTGCAATGAACAGCATCGCTTCATGGTGGCCGAACAGCTTCGCCAGGCCGAGCATGAGATGGCGGCGATTATTCTGGAGCCGTTCGGCCGGAACACCGCACCGGCGATCGCGATTGCCGCACTGACGCTTATGGCCGAGACTCCCGATGCGATCATGATGGTGGCCCCGTCCGATCACGTCGTGGCCAACGAGGCAGCCTTGTTTGCCGCCGTCAGACAGGCGGCGGTCGCCGCTGCCAACGGTGCACTGGTTACCTTTGGGATCACGCCGACAGCGCCGGAAACCGGCTATGGCTATATCAAATACGGCTCGAAGGCGGTCGCCCCTGGCGTCTTTGCGGTGGAGCGGTTCGTCGAGAAGCCCGATCGCGCCACGGCGGAAGCCTATCTCGCCTCGGGGAATTACGCCTGGAACAGCGGGATGTTCGTCTTCCGCGCCGATATGCTGATCGCCGAGTTCGAGCGCCTGGCGCCGGAACTCGTGGCGCAATGCCGTGTGACCCTGGGCAAGGCTCAGCGCGATCTCGATTTTCTGCGCCTGGATGCGGAAAGCTTCAAGGCAGTGCCGAGCGATTCGATCGACTACGCGATCATGGAAAAGACTGACAAGGCGGCCGTTATCCCCGTCGATATGGGATGGAGCGATGTCGGGTCATGGGACGCGCTATGGCAGATTGCCGAACATGACGCCCAAGGCAATGTCCTGATCGGTGATGCCATCGTCGACGACGTGACCAACAGCTATATCCGCAGCGAGGGCAAGCTGACCGCCGTGCTCGGCATCTCCGATCTGATGCTGATCGTCACGGACGACGCCGTGCTGGCCGCATCACGCGACCGAGTTCAGGACGTCAAGCGCATCGTTGACCGGCTGAAATCGGCGTCACGGGATGAGGCCGATACGCATCGTATCGTCTATCGCCCCTGGGGGTCCTATCGCGGCATCGATGCAGGCGAGCGCTATCAGGTTAAGCGCATCGTCGTGAAGCCCGGCAACAAGCTGTCGCTCCAATTGCATCACCATCGCGCCGAACATTGGATCGTTGTGCGCGGTACGGCGCGGGTAGTGCGCGGCGAAGAGACGGTAATGCTGTATGAGAACGAGTCGATCTATATTCCGATCGGCACCAAGCATCGCCTGGAAAACCCAGGGAAAGTGCCGCTGCATTTAATCGAAGTGCAGTCGGGCGGCTATCTGGGCGAGGACGATATCGTCCGCTTCCAGGACGATTACGGCCGCGGATAGGACCCGAAGAACTCGGTCAGTGCCGTCATCCAGGGCCGGCGATACGCGTCGGATTCATTGAACAGCGTGTGCCTGGCCCCCGGGATCGGTAGCAGTTTGCACGACGGCGTCTCGGCGCAGATTGTCGCCATCGTCGGCGCATCGGCGACCGCATCGTCGGGCGCCTGGCCGATCAAGACCGGCGTCTTCATGGCCGACGCGTAGCCTGGCGCCAAGACGACAGTGCTCGCATGGAAGAATGCCGACAAAAATCCATAGGTCGTCCCGCCGGTCCGGAGTTCTGGATGGGCGCGGTATAGCGCATACCAGAACAAGGCGCGGTCATGATCATGGCTGTCGCGGTCTTTCTCACCGCCTGGGTTAGGCTCGTAGACCCAGTCATGCTGCGTTAGCGCATAATCCTCCGCCTTGCCCAGTTGCATCGCCATCCAGGTGATAGCGATCGCGACAGGTTTGGGAAAAGCGCCGGTATGAAAAGCGAAAGCCGGTGAGCTAAAGGCCGCCGCCGTGAACAAATCGGGCCGGTCATGCACCGCGCGAAAGCCGAGCAACCCGCCCATCGATTCGCCCGAAACAAACAGCGGTAAGTGGTCTGGATTGGGCACGATCTTGGAGACGAACTGGATGAGATCGGCCACGTCATGCTCGAAGCCGAGGGAGAAGGGCTTCTGCGGATTGGCTGCGATGTAGCGCTCAGATCCGCCTTGGCCGCGCCAATCCATGATCCACACGGCATAGTTCTGGTCGATCAGCCCGTGTGCGGTCTCGAAAAACCGCTCGGCCGTGTCGCCAAACCCGGGCAGCAGCACGATGATGCCGCGCGGGCTCGCAGGAGACGATCCGCCATAACGCAATTTGGCGCCATCGGCATTGGTGAAATAGTCCCATTTCCATCCCAGCGGCGCCTGGAAGCGTGGATCGGCCAGCACTGTATGATCGGCGTCGCTCAGCGTATCGTCAGTGGCCGCTAGGGCGGCCGGCGTCGCCAGCAGCAATGCCACCACGACGAGCCATCTCATGAGGGGCGGAAGCCGTTGGTGATCGGATAGCGTCGGTCGCGCCCGAAGGCGCGGCGTATCAGTTTGACGCCAGGTGGGGCCTGCCGACGCTTGTATTCCGCGCGGTCGAGCATCTGCCAGACGCGCCGAACCGTCGATTCATCGAAACCATCGGCAATGATTTCGGCCAGCGGCGTTTCGCGCTCAATCAGGTGGCATAGAATCCCATCGAGCACATCATAGGGCGGCAGAGTATCCTGGTCGGTCTGGTTGGGTTTCAACTCGGCCGATGGCGCCTTGGTGATCACACGCAGCGGCATGACCGGTCCCTTGGGGCCGAGGGCACCTGCCGGACAATGCTCGTTACGCCAGGCCGATAGCTCGAACACCTTTGTTTTATAGAGGTCTTTCAGCACCGCGTAGCCGCCGCACATATCGCCATAAAGCGTAGCATAGCCGACGGCCATTTCAGATTTGTTGCCGGTCGACAAAACCATCGAGCCGAATTTATTGCTGAGCGCCATCAGGATCATGCCGCGCGACCGCGATTGCAGATTCTCCTCGGTAATGCCGGGTGCCGTCTCGGCGAGATAGGGCTCCAGCATCAAGCCGAACGCCTCCATCGCCGGCTTGATGGCCACGGTGTCGAGGCGGATGCCGAGCAGTTTTGCGCATAACGCCGCGTCTTCCAGGCTATCGGCGGAGGTATAGGGAGAGGGCATCATCACGCAATGCACGCGCTCGGGCCCCAGCGCGTCAGTCGCGATGGCGGCGCACAGCGCGGAGTCGATGCCGCCGGATAGGCCGAGCAGAATGCCGGGAAACCGGTTCTTGTTCACATAGTCGCGCAGCCCCAGTACCATCGCCTGATAGATCGCCTCGACCCCTTCCGATGCAGGTTCAATCGCGCCGACGCCATCAGGCTTCATCGGGCCGTCTTGGCGTATCCAATCGATCGCAGCGTAATCCTGGCGCCAGTAGCTGAGTTGCTGAACCAGCTTGCGTTCGGCCGACAGCGCAAACGACCCACCATCGAAAACCAATTCGTCCTGGCCGCCCACCTGATTCACATAGATCAGCGGCAAGCCGGATTCGGTGACGCGCGCGACCGCCAGTGACAGCCGCTCATCCGCTTTGACTTGCTCATAGGGCGATCCGTTGAGGACGATCAGAATTTCAGCGCCTGATTCCTGCAGACATTCCGTCACATCCGGCGTCCACATATCCTCGCAGACCATGACGCCGAGGCGAATATCGCGGAAATTGATCGGGCCGGGCAGGGGACCGGCGGCGAAAACGCGCTTCTCGTCGAACACGCCGTAATTGGGCAAGTCGTATTTCTGACGGATCGCGACGATCCGGCCGCCATCGAGCAAGACAGCGCAATTATAGACCAACCCGTTCTCGACTAACGGCGCACCCAGCAGCACAGCCGGTCCGTCCTCGGCCGTATCGGTCGCAAGTTCGTCCAGATGCGCACGGACAGCCGCCAGGAAATCCGGCTTGCGTACCAGATCCTCCGGCGGGTAGCCCGACAGCACCAGTTCCGGCGTTACCAGCAGATCGGCGCCAAGCCGTGCGGCCTCTGCGCGAGCCTCGCGGATCAGTGCGGTGTTGAACGCCAGATCGCCGACAATCGGGTTGAGCTGGGCCGCCGCGATGCGAAGACGATCAGCCATCTTCGAGATGCAACAGCATGGCAAGGCCC
>CAIZEE010000772.1 GCA_903931835.1 uncultured Elstera sp. | reverse complement strand
GCTGATCAGCTTCGGCCTCACTCTGCCACAGGTCATCCAGGTGTTGGGCAATTCCAACATCAATGTCGGCGGTCAGACGGTCAATATCGGCCCGCAGGCGGCCGTGGTTCGCGGTGTCGGCCTGATTCATTCGCTCGACGATATCCGACACACCATGCTGACCACCAATAACGGCGCGCCGGTGCTGGTTGAGGATATCGCCAAGGTGACGGTCGGCAATCTGCCGCGCCTTGGCATCGCCGGTCAGGATGATGATGACGATATGGTGGAGGGCATCATCCTGATGCGCCGCGGCGGCCAGAGCATGCCGACGCTGGAGCGCGTCCAGGCGGAGGTCGAGCACATCAATAATTCCGGCGTGCTGCCCCCCGGCGTGCATATCGAGAAGGTCTATGACCGCACCGACCTGATCAATGTCACAACCCATACGGTGATGCATAATCTGGTGTTCGGCATCATCCTGATCTTCGTCATACAATGCGTATTTCTGGGCAATATACGCAGCGCCTTGATCGTGTCGGCGACGATTCCGTTCGCCTTGTTCTTTGCCATCGCCATCATGGTGATCCGCGGCGAATCGGCCAATCTTCTGTCGGTCGGGGCCATTGATTTCGGTCTGATCGTGGATGCGACCGTTATCATGGTCGAGAATATCTACCGACATTTGGCGGAGCATTCGAACAATGCGCTGATGCATGAGGACGGCCCGATAGCGCTATCGGTCTCAGGCCGGCTGAAGGCGAAGTTGGCCACCATCGCTGATGCCGCGCATGAGGTTAATCAGGCGATCTTCTTCGCGGCGGCGATCATCATCGCGGGCTTCGTGCCGCTATTTACCCTGACCGGCGTCGAAGGTCACATATTTGGGCCGATGGCGTCGACCTATGCCTACGCCATTATCGGCGGATTGATCGCGACCTTCACCGTGTCGCCGGCATTGAGCGCCCTGTTGCTGCCGGACCGGGTAAGCGAGGTTGAAACCTTTGTCGCGCGCGCCATCCGGGCGGCCTATATCCCGGTGTTGCGCTTCACGCTGGCCAATCGCATCATCACGCTGGGCGGTATGGCTATCTTGATTGTCATGGCCGGTCTCTGCGTCCGCAGCCTCGGCATGGAATTCCTGCCCAAGCTGGAAGAGGGTAATTTCTGGATTCGCGCGTCGATGCCCTCATCCATTTCGCTGGAGGAGGGCAATGGCTATGTCAACCGGATGCGCCGGCTGATCGCAGCTTATCCCGAGGTCAGGACGGTGATCAGCCAGGATGGCCGCCCCGACGACGGGACCGACGCCACCGGCTTCTTCAACGCCGAATTCTATGTGCCCTTGAAACCTTTCGACACCTGGCCGTCCGGCGTCACCAAGGAAAGCCTGACGATCGAGGTCAGCGGTGAGCTGGAGAAGGAATTCCCAGGCGTCGAGTTCAACTTCTCCCAGAATATCGAGGATAACGTCGAAGAAGCGGCGTCAGGCGTGAAGGGGGCGAATTCCGTCAAGCTGTTCGGCAATGATCTGGAAACGCTCGAGCGAACGGCGACCAAGATTCAAGAGGTCATGTCGACCGTGCCGGGCATCGTCGATCTCGGTATTTTCCGGGCACTCGGCCAGCCGACGATCAAGATCGATATCGATCGTGAAAAAGCGGCGCGTTACGGCCTCGCACCCGGCGACATCAATGCGACGGTCAGTGCAGCGATCGGCGGGCAGAGCGCCGGCAATCTTTATGAGGAAGGCAGCGACCGCAATTTCGCGATGATGGTGCGCCTCGCCCCTGAATACCGTCAGGATCTCGACGCGATCAGGCGCATTCCAATCGGTGCGCCCAACCCCGCCGCCGGCAATGGCGGCAGCGCGGTCGTCCAGATACCGCTCGCCGATGTCGCCAAGGTCGAACTGGTTTCCGGTGCCTCGTTTATCTATCGCGAACATCAGGACCGCTATATCCCGATCAAATTCAGCGTGCGCGGCCGCGATCTCGGCAGTGCGGTGCTGGAGGCACAGCGCAAAGTTGCCGAACAGGTTCAATTGCCATCGGGCTACCAGCTTGAATGGGTCGGCGAATTCGGCGATCTGCAGAATGCGATTAACCGGCTGAAGGTTGTGGTGCCGCTCAGCCTGGTGCTGATCTGCTTCCTGCTTTACGTCAATTTCTCGTCGCTGACCGACACGCTGCTGACCGCGAGCGTCATGCCGATGGCGCTGATCGGCGGCATTTTCGCGCTCTGGCTGACCGGGACCCCCTTCAGCGTTTCCGCCGCGATTGGGTTCATCGGACTATTCGGTATTTCGGTGATGGAAGGCATCATCGTCGTCGCCTATTTCAACCATTTGGCCGAAAGCGGCATGGAGCGCTCGAAGGCGATCTTTGAGGCCTGCCAGACGCGCCTTCGCCCGGTCATGATGACCTGCAACGCCGCCTGCGTCGGTCTTCTGCCGGCCGCCATATCCAACGGCATCGGCAGTCAGGTGCAAAAACCGCTGGCCCTCGTGGTTGTCGGTGGCATTCTGTTGGCGCCGGCGCTGATTCTGGTCGTGCTGCCGGTGCTGATCGAGGTGTTTTCACGCCGCGGCTTGGTCGTCGAGGCGTCTGACGCCCAAACGGCCCCGGCGGAGTAGGGACAGACATGGCATATCCATCGCCGCTTCGCTGGTCGCTTCGCCTTGCCGCTGCCAGCGTCGCTTTGCTGACCGGCTGTGCCGTCGGTCCCGATTTCGAGACGCCCAAACTACCGGATAACGCTGGTTATGGCGCCCAAGCACAAGACAGCAAAACCGCAGCGCCCGATGGGCTTGCCGGCGGCGCCCAACATTTGACAGAGGGTGCCGATATCCAGGCAGATTGGTGGGCCCTGTTCCATTCTGAGCCGCTCAACCGGCTGATCGAAGAAGCCTTGGCGAAGAATGCCGATCTTGCTGCCGGTCAGGCCGCCTTGCGCGCGGCGTACGAGAATGTCTATGCGCAGGAGGGGGCCTATTACCCTCAGCTCAGCGCCAGTTTCACGCCGTCGCGGCAGAAGGAAGCGCAGGTTCTGTCGCCGACCTTGGCGTCACCGACGCCGATCTTCAACCTGTTCACCACGCAGCTTAGCGTCTCCTATACGCCCGACGTCTGGGGGGCCAATCGCCGCGCGGTTGAATCGCAGGAAGCACAGGCCGAATCACAGCGTTTTCAACTGATCGCGACATATCTGACGCTGACCTCCAATCTGGTTGGCGCGGCTGTTCAGGAAGCTTCGCTGCGCGCGCAGATCGCGGCGACGCGTGACATCATCGATGCCGAGCAGCAACTGCTTGATCTGACCCAGCGGCAGTTCAAGGCGGGTCAGATCTCGCAAGGGGCGGTGATCGCCCAGCGTGCCGCCCAGGCCCAGGCCCAGGCGACGCTGCCGCCGCTTTTGAAGCAACTCGATATCCAGCGCGATCTGCTGACCGCCTTGGCGGGCCGCCTGCCCAGTCAGGAGATTGAGCAGACTTTCGAACTCGACAAGCTTGTCCTGCCCCAGGAGATCCCCGTAAGCTTGCCCTCCAAGCTGGTCGCCCAACGTCCTGATTTGCGTCAGGCGGAGGCTAATCTGCATGCCGCCAGCGCCAATATCGGCGTCGCGATCGCCAACCGGCTGCCTAATATCACGCTATCGGCCAATGCCGGCAGCACCGCGACCGATATCAGCCGGATGTTTCAATCGGGCAGCGGCTTCTGGGAATTGGCGGGCGGACTGACGGCGCCGCTCTTCGACGGCAATACATTACTGCACAAGGAGCGCGGTGCCCGGGCGCTGTACGATCAGGCGGCGGCGCAATACCGCAGCACCGTGATCACGGCGTTCCAGAATGTCGCCGACGCGTTAAAGGCGCTCAGTGCCGATGCCGATGCGCTTGAGGCCTCGGTCGTCGCCGAAAGGGCGGCGGCGGAAAGCCTCGATATTGTCCGACAGCAATTGAAGCTCGGCGCGATCAACTATCTCGACTTGCTTAATGCCGAGACGACCTATCAGCAGGCGCGCATCACGCTGGTTCAGGTGCAAGCGACGCGCTATGCCGACACGGCGGCTTTGTTTCAGGCCCTGGGCGGCGGTTGGTGGAACCGCAGCGACACGATTCTGACCAACGCTGACGCGGATTAGGCGCTCGCGATATCTTCGAATGTTGGGTTTTGGGGTGGCGGCATTGTCTTGCTCAGCGTCCCCAGATGCTGTGCCAGAAACTCGCATTGTCGTCTGATATCGGGTACCGCCGTCATTTCCCAAAAAGCACCCTTGGTTACCGGACCGATGGCGAACAGCCGGTTCGAAACGGCCCCTTCACGATCGCGCAAGGCGCAGGTGGCGGTGACATCCAGGCCAAGGTGCAACCGGTCTGGCCGCACCATGCCGGTCTCGAGCAAGGAGGCGATCAGAGGATCGATAAGGCGCTCGAAATCACAGCCGGGACCTGCGCAATTGACGACACGAGCGATGTCGAGCGTCGCCATGTCGCCGCCGGCGCGCGGCCGATAGGTAAGACGCGCACCTGTCTGAGTGAGGGTCAGTGCATCGATCCGCCCGACATGGAGGTGGAGCTGGCGTTCGGCAATCGCCTGATCGATGCGGTCGGCGACATTGGGCGCCATACGATGGCGGTGCACGTCCCACCAGCGCCTCAGATGGCGCAGGAAACGCTGCTGATCGGCGAACGACATGTCCAGCCAGACATCCTGGGTGAACGGGCGAATCTGATCGATCACGCTTTGCCAGCAGCCGCCATTGGCCTCGGCGCGTTCGCTCTCCTGCCGCAGCAATCGGGTCAGTGCTCTTAGCTGTGTCGGAAAGGATTGCCGCCTTGCCGGTATTGCCGGATGGCTGACATTGACCGGATGACGCCGGGGCAACAAACCACGGCGGGACAGGGCATGAATCGGACCGCGATGCTGGCGATCCAGCAACTCGATCACGCCGTCAACCATGGTAAGCCCGGTGCCGATCAGCAGGACCGGGGCATCCGGATCGAGCCCGCCAAAAGCGTCCACGGCCCAAGGATCGGCGCGATATGAGGAGCTCATGAGCAATGCCGGATCGGCACCGGGTGGCGGTTCGGGCGGGAAATTGCCGGTCGCGACGACAACGAAATCCGCCGAGATGCTGCGTTTTCGGTTGAGCGTCAGCAGGAAGCCATCGGCCTCCTCGGCGAGAGCGGTGACGCGTCCGCGCACCAATTTTAGCCGGCCGGCATTGGACGGGCGCTTGATTTCCTGCAATAGCAAATGCCGGATATAGGCGCCGAAATAACGCCGTGGTACGAAACTGCCGGCGACCGACATGGCGGTGCCATCCTGCGCTCCGAGCCATTCCAGGAAATCCTGCGGCCGGTCGTGAAACGCGCTCATTCGGCCAGCCGGCACGTTTAGCAGATGGTTGGGATTGCCGGTGGCATAGGCAGCGCCCGGGCCGAATTGAGCATGACGCTCGCATAGGACAACATGTGTGTCTTGCGCGCAGTTTCTGAGCAGGTGCAGGGCTAGCAATGTCCCGCTGAAGCCCGCCCCGACAATCGCTATTGTTGTCATCGACCCTCGGTTTTGGACTTCGTCGAACGCTTATCGTGCGCCTCAACCGATCCAGGGATAGCCCGAACCGGTGCCTAAAAAAATAACGATGTCGCGGCGTATATCCTATCTCCAGGTGAAGTTTAGCACGCGTTGGCGCTCGTTCAAACCAGCCGATGTGGACGGGCAAGGCATAAAGCCTGGGAGATTAGCTGTCTGAACTCGCCATTTACCTGTATAATTACATACAATAGCGTCGTTTCTTCATCTGCGCTTTTTGACGACGAGGGTGGCATGCCGGCGGTGTTCATCTCAGGGGCTAATCGGGGGCTTGGTCTGGAGTTCGCGCGCCAATATGCAGGCGATGGCTGGCAGGTTATTGCCGCGTGTCGCGAGCCGCACCGAGCCGACGCGCTGCAGAAGATTGCGAACGTGACTATTGTGCCGCTCGACGTGGCGGACACTGCGTCGATCGCAGCCCTCGGGGCCAATCGTGATTTCGGCAAGCTCGACCTGGTGATCAACAATGCCGGCATATTCGGCGGTTCGCTCAGCGACGAGTCACAAACGCTGGATGCCATGGACGGGGCGGAGTGGCTGAAGATATTCCAGGTCAACACGATCGGCCCGTTTGAGGTCACTCGGGCGTTGCTGCCGAGGCTGAATCCGGGGGCTAAAATCGGCATTATCTCCAGCCAATTAGCATCGATCGCGGGAAACGCTTCGGGCGGGATTTATGGCTATCGTTCGGCCAAGGCGGCGGTGAACATGGTTGGTCGCAGCCTCGCCGTTGACCTCAAGGCGCAGGGCTTCATCGTCCTGCTGCTCGATCCCGGCTGGGTGCAGACCGATATGGGCGGTGCGTCGGCACCGCTTCAGCCAAGCCAGTCGATCGCGGGGCTTCGCCGGGCCATTGACGGGGCGGAACCAGAGGCGAGCGGCCGGTTTCTGACATGGGATGGTCGCGAAGCATCGTGGTGATGGCGGGGGTAGGTCAGGCGCTGCGGTTGCTTGCCTCGCATGGCTGTTATGAGGCAGGGTCAGCAAATCTTAATGCCTCTTGTTAAAGAATTGCTCGTAAAGAGGTCTGCTGCCTCAGCCGCTTTTTTGAAGATCGTGATCGGCGCAAACGCCAGATGACAAGGCCCATCTCTTCGTCGCTTCTCGCCAGGCGACCTCTCTCAAGCGATATCGACGCCCGACCTGCGGGGTTGACGCCCTACCGCGCTACCCGCTTGCGCGGTCGTTTGCTGTGCACGACGGCCGGTGCTGTTTTATCGACGGTTCTAGCATCTAGTACGGCTGTGTTTGCGAATCCCGGCGGTGGCGTTGTCGTAAATGGTC
>CAIZEE010000771.1 GCA_903931835.1 uncultured Elstera sp. | reverse complement strand
CGTCGTGGTAATTCAGTCGCTGAATCTCGACATCCCAGCCGATCGGAGGCAGCCGATAGGGGTGATTGATAAAGAGCGATGCGTTAGCGAGTTCGCTCAACTGCGCCGACGGATTATTGTCGATGCGCATCCGGCGTTCCTCGCGCACCACCTGAAGCTCCGGTTTGGCCGTATCGTCGGTCAGGGTCAGATTGGCCATGCGGTCAGCCTCAAGCTTCATCATAAGCTCAAGCCGGTCGACCGCGACCGTTTCATGATACGCAGTGTAATCATGCGCGGTGAACGCGTTGTCTTCGCCGCCCTGCATGGCAACGATATGCGAGAACTCAGTGGGCTTTATCGTCTTGGTGCCCTTGAACATCAGATGCTCAAGATAATGGGCGATCCCGGATTTCCCGGCCGGCTCATCGGCAGCGCCGGCGTGATACCACACCATCTGCTCGACCACCGGGGCTCGCATATTGGTGATCACGACGACCTGCAATCCGTTGCTTAGGGTAAAGCTCGTCGGATCAAACATCCGCGCATCGGCGGGAGCAGCTGCAGAAAGCAGGGTCACCGCCGTAAGCGGAACCGCAACGGTCAGGGTGCGAGCGAGTAAAGTCATCAAAAGCGGTCTTCCCTCCATGAGTCGACACCGGGCAGAACGCGCCGACTGCACGGGATTAGGCGACGTCTCTGTGGCTTAAAAAAGACTGCCGAGGAACCCCGTGCTCGAACGCCGCTGAATGACCGGCGTTTCGCCCTCTGCCGGCGGTTTACCAAGGGCGGCATTGGCGCGCAGCCTTTTGGTTTCGGCATCCGCGTCGACCGGCTCACCTGGTACCGGCGGATCCCGCCAAAAAATAAGCTCATCGGCAAAACTCGTCGATTCCGAGGCAAGCTGAAGCGAATCGCGATCGACCTTGCCGCGAATGCTCGGATCGGCATCGGCGGCACCGGCCTGCTTCAACAGGGCAGCTTCACCCGGCGACCTATCACCAAATTCCTGGACGGGCGTCCTGGCCGTACCACCATATAGGGAGGCACGCGCCTGCTCGCGCACTGTTGGCTCGTTGGGACGCTCGGCACCAGGCTGTGGCGGGCGCAAGCCGAAATCGGGGGGCACCTCCAGCGGCGCTCTCGTCACGACGGAGAAGGCGTCGGGGCCAGAACGCTCCAGGCCAATCGATCGTCTTGTGTCCTTGGTGCACGCCGTCAGCGAGGCGGCGATGATCAGAAACACGGCACCGCGCATCAGCGGCGAGCGGAGGGAGTTCGGAAACATATCGGTGAGCATGGCGTCCTATTTAGCGGTTTCTCGTTTACTGAACAAGCTGTCCAGTAACATCAGGCCAACACCGACCGAGATGGCACTGTCGGCCAGATTGAACGCCGGAAAACTGTACGCGCCGGCATGGAAGTACAAGAAATCGAAGACCGCGCCAAAACGCAAGCGATCGATCATGTTTCCAAGCGCGCCGCCGATGATCAGGCCAAGCGCCAGAACCAGCCATAACCTTGCGGCCTCCCAAAGCCAACGGAGCATGACGATGGAGACGACCAGCGCCAGTCCGGAGAACACCCAGCTT
>CAIZEE010000770.1 GCA_903931835.1 uncultured Elstera sp. | reverse complement strand
CGATCTGGTCTCAACCAGGCTGCCCAGTTGCGGCTTGTCGATGGGCGAGGATGTTTGGGCGAAGGCGGGTCCGGCGAGAGTGCAAAGTGATAGAAGCAGCGCCGATTTCCGCATGGTGAGCATCCCCCAACTGATTGAACGAGCAACAGTATGGGAGGCATCGGTACCGGTCAATGTGACGGGCGACGAGCCTGTAACCGGGACAGCACCAAGCCGGCGACGAAGGCGACCAGCAGGACGATCGGCAGCCGCGTTACCCAGACATTCTCGCTGCCGGTTATCAGTTCGAAATGGGAGAGTGCGAGAACCAGCACGACGGATAATCCGGCAAAGGCGCAAAGCGGCGCCAGTAGGGTGCGCCACCACTGCATCCGCCCGGTCTTCGCGAAATAGACGATGACGGCGAGGCAGAGCAGCGCCTGCAAGCCGATCAACCCGACCGTGCCGCAGCCGATCGCGGCTGCCCCGATCTCCGCGATCGGGTCGAGCCCGGAAGCCGCGCAGACCGCCAACACGACAACGCCGATGGATGAGACGACGACGCTCGCCACATGCGGTGAGGAGAAGCGCGGATGCACGGTCGCTAGCCTCGCCGGAACAATGCGGTCGCGCGCCAGGATAAACAGGTAGCGGCTGCACACATTGTGGCCGGCCAGGATGGTCGCGAACAGGCTGGTGATCATGCAGACTTCCATCAACTTGCCGAGCGCTGGTCCGACAAACTGCCCCGCCAGATCGAAATACATCTGGCCCAACCCCGCCTCGGCAACGTGCTGGATATCGCCCAGGCCGATCGCACCGATGGTGAGCCAGGCGGTCAGGCCGAAGAAGGCGCCGATCAGCAGCACCGCGCCATATGTGGCGATCGGCACGCTGCGCTCCGGATCGCGCGTCTCCTCGGAAAACAAGGCCGCCGCCTCAAAGCCGATATAGGAGGTGAAGGCGAGCATCAGGGAGATGCCGGCACCGGGCGTGTCCAGCGCATGAAAACTCAGCGATTCAGGCGTAAAAGCGGAGGCTCCGCGCTGCCAGACGATCGCGGCATTCAGTACCATGATGATGGCAAACTCGGCCAGCACGATCACGCCGACGACGCGGGAATTGAGGTCGATCTGCCGCCGGCCAAGCCAGCCAATGACAACCAGCCAGACCATGACAAAGGCCGGCCACGGTATCTCCAACCCGGCGCTGTCGCTGACCAATTGGCTGGTATAGAAGCCGAGATAGGCAAGGCTGCCGCAATAGAACATGAGGTAGGACAGCACGGCGAGCAACGCCGCCCCGACCCCGGCCGTGGCGCCAAAGCCGCTGGCGATAAAGGCATAGAAACTGCCCGCTCCCGGAATGCTGCGCGCCATCGTGGTATAGCCGACGGAGAAGAATAGCAGCACCACCGTCGCAATGACAAAGCACAGCGGCACACCGGCACTGGCGCCAAACGCAAAGGATAGCGGCATCAGCCCGACCACGGCGGCCATCGGCGTGGTCGAGGACAGGATCAGCAGGATCAGTTGAAGCGGATTGAGGCTGCGCGAGAGGGCGTTCCGGGGCGGCACGTCTGATACTGTCATCTTACCAAACTCTCGGCGTTGCGTAAAATCCAACCGAATAATACATTACTTTTCATACTATCGCGCGGGGAGGAAGGGTTATGTCGCGTCTGCCGGAAGAATGCGCCAGCGAGATCGGCAAGGGCAATGGCTGAAGATCCTCTTCGCTCCATCGCCGCCGCCCGAGAGGCGGCAAAGACGATTGGCGCGCGCCGCCTGATGGAAATGGCGCTTGCCCGTGCGGCGGCATGTGCCGGTGACAATATTTTCACGACGCTGGACGCCGCTAAGGCACTCGACAATGCCGCATCGGCCTCGGATGGCGAGCTTGTCGGCGTTCCTTTCATCGTGAAGGACAATATTGACGTGGCCGGCTATCCGACCACCGGCGCCTCCCCCGCCCTCGGTCAGAACCGGCCGGAATTCGATGCCGATAGCGTGGCGGTGCTCCGCGCCCAAGGTGCGGCGGTCATCGGCAAGGCCAATCTGCATGAGCTTGCCTTTGGCATCACCAATATCAATGCGGGCTTCGGCACGGTCAAAAACCCGTTCGATCCAAGCCGCGCGGCCGGCGGGTCGAGCGGTGGCACGGCGGCAGCGATCGCGCGCGGCATCGTCCCCTTCGGCCTTGGCACAGATACCGGCGGGTCGATCCGCATCCCCGCGGCCCATTGCGGCATTTGCGGCTTCCGCCCCTCACCCGACCGCTATCCCAGGATCGGGCAGATGTTGTTGTCACAGACCCGCGATGTTCTCGGCACCATGGCGAACAGCATCGGCGATTTGCAGATGCTCGATACCGTGCTGTCGGGCGACGATGAGGAGATTGAGCCGCCGTCCCGCCTGCGCATCGGCATCGTCCACGGTGCTGCGATCGCGGGCTTCTCGCGGGATCACGACCACGCGATGGCGGCGACGCTGACGCATCTGTCGGATCGCGGCGTCGAGTTGATCGACGTCGATTTCTCCTTCGGCTTCGCGCTGGATCAGCAATGCGGCATGCCGATCGCGGTGTATGAGACGGAGGCGCTGTTGCGCGACCTCGCGCGCGACACGCTGGGGCTGACGCTGGAGGAGTTCACCAAGCTGATCGCCAGCCCCGATGTGAAGGGCATCTTCGAACACATCATCGCCTCGGGTGGCGTGCCCGAAGCCGCTTATCGAACGGCGCTGGAGGTCGATCGGCCGCTCTTGCAGGCAAGCTACGCGAAGCTGCTGGACGATGACGGTCTCGACCTCATCCTGATGGCGACAACACCGATCCCACCGGTCCTGCTCGATGAGATCGAGACGACACTGGTCGACGGCGTCGAGCATGCGACATTCCCCGCCACCATCCGTCATGTCAGCCCGGCCAGCGTCGCCGGCATACCCTCGCTATCCCTGCCCGGCGGGTTGACCGATGCGGGATTGCCGTTCGGCATCCTGCTGGAAGGTCGGGTCAACGAGGACAGGACGCTGCTGGCGAATGCGCGCGCGATCGAGGCGCTGCTCGCCTAGGCAGGATCGGGAGCAGCAATCTCCTCCGGCTCTGGTGCCGCCACAAACTCCACCGGATGCGGCACATTGGTGTTGAGCAGCAGCCGGGTTACATCCGGTCGCGCATAATGCCCGGCAGGATCCGCTACCGCCTTTGACAATGCGATGGCGCCGAGATCGATCTCCGCAATCACCAGCCCATCGGTGTGCTCGTCGATCGGTGCCGCCAGTTCGCGTCCATCCGGCCCGAAAATCATCGCATGCCCACCGCCGCGTTCGATCAGCATGCCCTTATCCGGCGTATCGACGACCATCCCATAAGTCCGCTCGTCGATGATATCGCA
The DNA here is from genome assembly GCA_903931835.1 of uncultured Elstera sp. Lineage (GTDB taxonomy): Bacteria > Pseudomonadota > Alphaproteobacteria > Elsterales > Elsteraceae > CAIZEE01. The sequence goes on along the minus strand of CAIZEE010000770.1, from coordinate 2,717 downwards.
GGCGGCGATCACATAGCATTGGCCCTCCACCGCATAGACCCGGCTCGCCGCCATATTGACGACCGCGCCCAGCGCATAGGCGCCTTTCTTGTAGATCGAAAAGGTCGGCCAGGATGCCACATGGATCTGCTCGTTCTGGCCATACATTGCGTATTTCGAGAGCGGCTGCAGATGCTCCCAGCAGCACAACGCGCCGACCCGGCCGATCGACAGCTCATGCACCTTCAGATCGGCGCCGCCGCCATCACCGAAGACCGAGCGTTCGACATGGGTCGGTTTCAGTTTGCGCCGCGCCTGGATCAGCTCGCCGGTCCGGTCGATGATCGCCTGGCCTAGATAGAGGGTGCCATGCACGCGCTCGCTATGGCCCATCACCACGATGATATTATGGGTGCGCGCGGCATCGGCCAGGCGCTGGTATTGCGGGCTGCAGATGACCAGCGAGTTTTCGTGGTAGCGCTGGACGAATTGCATGCCCCAGGCGGGCGAGCCGAGCCAGATCCACCACGGATAACCAGGCAGCCAGGCCTCCGGAAAGGCGATGAGTGCGGCACCTTGTCTGGCGGCCTCGGCAATCAGCCCGACCGCCTTGTCGACGCCGGCATCAAGATCGAGAAAGACCGATGCGGCCTGAACCGCTGCGACTTTGAACGGCGAATTCGGCTGACCCATATCGACAATCCCTAAGCGCGGTTGAGTGACAGGAATGATCCTGACCCGTGCACCCGGGAAGAGGCGAGCATCCATCCCGCTGCTTCCAAGAAACTTGCGAGATTCGGCTAGGGCAGCCGCGCGCTCTAGGTCGGGAAGGCGTTGAAGGCGATGACAGTATTCGTCTTCACAATATGCGGCGTACAATGTAGTTTCTCGCTAACGAACCGCCCAATATTGCGGTGGTCGGAGAATTTTACACTTAGCAGAACGTCATATTCGCCAGATATAGAATATATATTATCGCTGACCACGCCATATTCGTCGTGGCATTTATCCATCAGGTCGGAAATATGATTGCAGACCTGATAGGTTTTGCCGAGTTCGCACCCGATGAATATGAAACATTGGATCATGAGTGTACCCTCGCCTTCTTGATTGCCGCCCTGCACCGCGCGCCCTGTCCTGCCCGGCCATCGCGGCATCTTCCACCCAATCCTTATACACGCTAGACCGGTTTCGGGGGTGGTTTCTGCTCCGATCAATCATAGGGAAGGACCGGATGTTGGACGCTAAACGATTGCATCGCTGGCAGATGATCATCTTGACGATCACCCTGATGAGCAAGCTCTGCTTAGCGGCGGACTGGTATGGATTTGCCGCCGTCATCTCCTTCGTGTCGGCTGATCTCGGCATGGACAAGGCCCAGGCCGGCTTCGCGCAAGGGGCGATTGCGATCACCTATGGGCTTGGCATGTTCTTCTGGTCGCCGCTGACGACGCGGCTGTCGGGGCGTCTGTTCTACACGCTGGGGATGGCCGTCACCGGCGTTGCCATGCTGATCCAGATGGCGATCCACGACATGTTCTGGCTGGTGATCCTGCGTCTTATCGTCGGGTTCTTCGAGGCCGGGGTGTGGATGGGCGGCATCAAGCTCCTATTCGGCTGGTTCCCGAGCGACAAGCGCGGGACCGCCATCGGCATCGTGCTGGGCGCGTTCAGCCTGGCGATCACGCTGGATTTCGCACTCGGCATTCCGATCACACAGATCTATGGCTGGCGCGTGTTCTTCGGCGGGCTTGGCGTCTTCACGCTGCTGGTCACGGTCGTTGGCGGCGCTCTGGCGCTACCGGGGCCGGAGGCGATCGGCCTGACCGCCATCGCCGTCGAGCAGGGCGCCGTGGCGCCGTCGGGGCGCACCCTGCCGATGTCGATCCTGTTCAAATCGCCATGGCTCTATGTCGGTGGTCTTGCGATCTTCGGCGATACGTTTGCGCTGGCTGCAACGGCAACCTGGGTTGTCCCCGCCTTTGTCGATGTTCAGCATATGCCGATCAGCTATGGCGCCATTATCGGCACGGTCATGGGGCTGTCGCAGGTCGTTTTTCTGGTCATTGGCGGACGGTTGAGCGATCGGATGTCGCGCATCACCGTGATCAAGGTCGGCGCGGTGCTCGGCATCCTGTCGGCACTTCTGTTCACGCTGGCAACCTTCCTCGCCATGCCCTTGATCATGCTGATCGCGATCTCGGCATTGAGTGGTGTCGCGGTGTTCAGCGGCGGCGCCATTTTCAGCATGCTGGGGGAGAAATTCCCGACGGAACTCGGCACGGCGGCCACCGGTTACGCCGAAGTGTTTGGTCTTGCCTCAACGTTTGCGGCACCGGCATTGATGGGCCTTGTGGTTCGGGAGACCAGCTCGTTCTTCCTTGCCTTCGTCGCCTTCAGCGTCGCCGAAATCGCCATTCTGGCGCTGATCGTGCTGCTCAGCGCCGGCTATGGAAAACGCGCCAAACAGGATAAGTTGGAGCCAGTTCCGGTTTCCGAAGCCTAAAATCAGCCGGTTTTGGACAGGGCCTAACACCCTCTGCCATATCCGGCTGTCGAGCCATTGGCCCGGTGGTTACCGTATGACTGCCGAGGCCTTAACGAGAAGGGAACAGCCCGTGCCCGACGATCAGCGACAGACGCACGAACCCCTGGTGAACCATCATCCCGCCTTCCCCAAGGGCGATGGCAGCCGCGTTCCCTACGATGTGTTCAGCTCGGACGAAATCTACCAGCTT
>CAIZEE010000769.1 GCA_903931835.1 uncultured Elstera sp. | reverse complement strand
GGGACAAGAGATTCGTGCTGGCGCTGATCAATGCCGGCTTGGCTGCCGTGCAGCAGGTCAATTTCATCCACTACCATGAGTCCGAAGTCACGCAGGAGTTTCAGCTCAACGGCGATTACGGACCGGTCAACTTCACCAGCGGTATCTTCTTCCTGCATGAGAATTTCTCGAGCAATCGCAACGGTTTCACCTTCCCCAGTGCCGCCAACCCGCCGCAGGACCAGGTCGGCGACACCAAGACCAATAGCGAAGCGGTCTATACCCAAGGGACCTACAAATTTGACGATCAGTTGAGCGGTACGCTCGGTCTTCGCTACACCCATGAACAGCGCGATTTCACCTATGCGCAGTTCGACGACACGCTGGCGGGCGTGCCGCTGCAATTGTCGAGCGGTGCGCCGGCGCCAGCGCCGCTGGGGGCGAGCCCGGCCGGGCCGTTCGCCGCCAGTTCTTCTGCCAGCTGGGACTCGCTGACGCCGAAATACGCGGTCCAATACCAATGGACGCCCGATCTGCTGCAATACGCCAGCATTTCACGCGGCTTCAAGGCGGGCGGCTTCGATAACCGCGCCAATGTGCTGGCCAATGCCGAGATCCCCTATGCGCCGGAAAAGGTCACGACCTACGAAACCGGCGTAAAGAGCGAATGGTTCGACCGGCGGCTCAAGGCGAACGCCGCACTTTTCTACAACGACTATACCAATCTGCAGCAAACCGCCTTCGACCCCGCCGTTCCAGGCCGCTCACGCCGTCTGAACGCTGGCTCGGCCCACACCGATGGCATCGAGCTGGAGACGACCGCTGTTCCGACCGCCGGGCTGCAATGGAATGCGTCGGCCGCCTACACCTTTGCGACCTATGACCGTTTCGCCAATCCGTTTGGCCTCGGCACCAGCGCCGACGGCAATCGTCTGCCCTTTGCGCCGCGTTGGACTGCCAATACGTCGCTAACCTATGTCGTGCCGCTGGAGATTCCGGGCTCGGTTCGGCTCGGCGCTGACGCGCAATATCAAACCAAGAGCTTCGACGATGTCGCGAATTCCTGGCAGATCGAGGTGCCGTCGCAGAAGGAGCTCGGCAGCTTCCTGTCCTATGCGACCGAGGATGGCCACTGGTCGGCCACGCTCAGCGTCCGCAACCTGCTGGACCAGCAGGAAAACCAGGCGGGGTCCTACTCCAAATCGGCGCTCGGTACGATCTGGACCTATCTCGAAAACCCGCCGCGTACCGTGTTCCTCAAACTCAAATACGATCTGTGAGGGCTGCCATGAACACACTCGCCAGTGCCGTTCCGTTCGGGCTTTCGCGTCGCCAGCTCTTGACCGGATCGGCCGCTATCGGATTGCTCGGCGCCGTCCCTCGTAGGGTCTGGGCTGATACGCCAGATTTGAAAGGCGCCTCGATCCGCGCTGCCTACTACAAGGGTCAGGAGTTGCTGTCGCTGACCGCAGCGGGCCTGACCGATACGCCCTACAAGGTCGCCTATTCGGAGTTCGGGTCCGGCAACCTGATCATCCAGGCGATCAATGCCGGCGCCATCGATGTTGGCGGGATGAGCGAAATTCCACCGGTTTTTGCGGCTACCGCTGGTTCGGGCGTGGAGCTGAAGCTGATCGCCATCGCACGCGGCGACGTCAACAATCAAGTCGTTCTCGTGCCGAAGGAGTCGCCGGCACGGTCAATCGGCGATTTGAAGGGAAAGCGGGTCGGCTATGTCCGCGCAACAACCTCGCATTACTACCTGATAAAGATGCTGCGAGAGCAGGGGCTGACCTTCAGCGACATCCAGCCGATCAATCTGTCGCCGGCAGATGGGCTGGCCGCTTTCGAATCGGGCGCGCTCGACGCCTGGGCGATCTATGGCTACTCGATCCAACTCGCGATCGCCGCCGTCGGCGCCAGGGTTCTGAAAACGGCGTTGGGATATCTGTCGGGTAATTATGTCGTCGGCGTTCATCCGTCCGTGCTGACGGACCCTCTTAAGCATGCTGTGGTGGCCGATTATCTGCGCCGGTTGCAGAAGGCGTATCGCTGGCGCGAGGACAATAAGGACCAGTGGACGGAGATCCTGTCCAAGGCGATCCAGGTCTCACGCTCCATCGTTCACGAGCAGCTTTACAACGAGAGCCAGCCCTACCGGCTGGCGCCGGTCGACGATGCCGCGATCCAGTCGCAGCAGGCGGTCGCCGATACCTTCGCTGACGCCCAGTTGATCCCATCGCCGGTCAATGTGGCGCCGCTATGGGATCGCAGCTTCAACGATGTGCTGTCGGAGGCGAGCTGATGGATACGCATGGCCTGACCGTACCCGGTCTCAACCTGGTGACACTGACCGAAACCCTCGCCACGCTGCGCCGGGAATTCCAGCAGACGGCCGCTCAACACGACCGCGACGCGTCCTTCCCACATGAGAATTTCGCGAGCTTGCATCGCCATGGCTTGCTGAGCCTGACCGTGCCAGCGGAGTTCGGCGGGGCCGAGGCGCGGTTGACGACGGCGGCAAGGGTAATCGGCGAGGTGGCGCGCGGCGAGCCGGCCACCGCGCTGGTGCTGACCATGCAGTATCTGTTTCAGTACCTCGTCGCCCGCAATCCCAATTGGCCGGAACCACTACGTGATCGCGTGCTGCGCGACGCCGTGATCAGCGGCGGCCTCGGCAACGCGCTTCGCGTCGAGCCCGAACTCGGCACACCGGCGCGTGGCGGAACGCTCGCCACGGTCGCGACCAGAACGACACGCGGCTGGCGCCTATCGGGCCATAAAGCTCTATTCGACCGGCATCCCGATCCTGAGCTGGCTCGGTGTTTGGGGACGAACCGACGAGGATGAGCCCCGCGTCGGTACCTTCCTGGTGCCACGCAACACGCCCGGCATCCGTGTGGTCGAAAGCTGGGATCATCTCGGCATGCGCGCAAGCGGCAGCCACGAGGTGATCTTCGACGATGTGGAG
>CAIZEE010000768.1 GCA_903931835.1 uncultured Elstera sp. | reverse complement strand
GCCGGCCGACACTTCTTCGCCGCGATGGGCGGGCAGGCAATGCATGAACACGGCATCGGGTTTGGCGAGCGCCATCAGCGCCTCATCGACGCGGAAGGGCGCCAGCAGGTTATGCCGGTTCTCCTCCTTGTCGTTCATCGATACCCAGGTATCGGTGGTGACGAGATCAGCACCACGCACCGCCTGGCGCGGGTCATGCGAGACGGAGATTGCGGCCTTGCGGCGCTTCGCCCAATCGAGCAGTGCGGGCTTCACCGGCAATTCCGGCGGGCTCGCGATGCGCAGCTCGAAATCAAACTGCGAGGCGGCGTGGATCCAGGAATTGCAGACATTATTGGCATCGCCCGACCAGGCGACGACGCGGCCGGCGATCGGGCCGCGCAATTCCTCAAAGGTCATGATATCGGCCATGATCTGGCAGGGGTGGCTGACCTCGGTCAAGCCGTTGATCACCGGCACGGTCGCGTGATGCGCCAGCTCGCGCAGATTGGACTCAGCCCCCGTGCGCAGCATGATGGCATCGACGAAGCGCGACAACACGCGTGCGGTATCGGCGATCGTCTCGCCGCGCTTGGTCTGCATCTCGGTTCCGCTCAGCAGCACGACATCGCCGCCCAATTGCTTCATCGCGACCTCGAACGACACGCGGGTGCGGGTCGAGGGGCGTTCGAAAATCATCGCCAGCGTCTTGCCGGCGAGCGGCAGATCGGCGGGCTTGCCGAGCTTGCGCGACTGTTTCACCGCGCGCGCCGAATCGACGATGCGGCGCAATTCGGCGGCGTCGAGCAAATCGAGATCGAGGAAGTGGCGCGGCTGGGTCATGGGCACGGCTCAGGAAAACCAGGTCTGGGCGACCTGCTCTACGATGCGTGCGGCCTCGTCTGCTTCCTCGCGACCGATGATCAGCGGCGGCAACACGCGGATGACATTATCGCCAGCCGCGACAGTCAGCAGATGCGCGTCGCGCAGCTTCGCCTGGAACTCGCCATTGGGCACGACGCATTCGAGGCCTAGCATCAGCCCGGTGCCGCGCACCGCACTCAACACCTTCGGATGCTTCGCCACGACCGCTTCGAGCTTGCCCTTCAGATAGGCGCCGATCTCCGTCACATGGTCGAGGAAGCCTGGCTCCAGCAGCACATCCAACACGCCATTCGCCACCGCCATGCCGAGCGGATTGCCGCCATAGGTCGAGCCATGCGTGCCGGCTGTCATGCCCGATGCCGCCTTCTCCGTTGCAAGACAGGCGCCGACCGGGAAGCCGCCGCCAATGCCCTTGGCCAGCGACATGACATCCGGCGTGATGCCCGACCACTCATAGGCGAAGAGTTTGCCCGTCCGGCCCATGCCGCATTGAACCTCATCGAACATCAGCAGCAGATCGAACTCGTCGGCGACGCGCCGCAATTGCTGCATGTATTCGATGGTCGCCTGGCGCACGCCGCCCTCGCCCTGGATCGGCTCGAACACGATGCCGGCCGTCTCCGCCGTGATCGCGGCGCGCAGCTCGTTCAGATTGTTGAAGGCGACTTGGTCGAACCCGTCCATGCGCGGGGCAAAGCCGGTCAGATACTTCTCCTGCCCGCCCGCCGACAGCGTCGCCAATGTGCGGCCATGGAACGCGCCGGACACGGTGATGATGCGGTTACGTTCCGGCTGGCCCTTGGCGTAGTAATGCTTGCGGATGGTCTTGAAGCCGCATTCATTGGCCTCGGCCCCCGAATTGCCGAAGAAGACGGTATCGGCAAAGGAGTTTGCGACCAGGCGTTCGGCCAGACGCTCCTGCCCCGGAATCCGGTACAAATTCGACAGATGCCAAACCTTGTCCGCCTGCTCCTTCAGCACTTCGACCAGATGCGGGTGGGAATGGCCAAGCGCCGTCACGGCGATGCCCGAGGCGAAGTCGAGATATCGCTCGCCCGTTTCGGTGAACAGATAGGCGCCTTCGCCCCGCTCAAATAGAAGGTCGATCCGTGCATAGGTGGGCATGACGGGCGTGATCACGACAGGCTTCCTTGAATGACCGGCGATTTAACCCGCTGCCGGTGCGCTTGGGAAAAAACGAACCGGCAATATTGGCGGCACCGCTTGAGAAGTCAAACGGTTAAGAGCCTCGGCTGATCACTTATGCAAGGCTTTCATGCCTTCAATTTGTAACCAATGGCAAATAGCCGCCAGGTAAGGGCGAACAGCGCGATATTTGTCGCGATCACCACGACGACACCCAGCCACATCAGATCGTCATGCCCGCCGATGAAGCCCGAACGGAAGCCGTCGATCATGTAGAAAAGCGGGTTGTAGCGGGCGATGGCGCGCGGCACCTCGGGCAGGCGGTCGATGCTGTAAAACGTGCCGGACAGGAAGGATAGCGGCGTCACAATGAAATTCGTCACCGCCGCGATGTGGTCGAACTTCACCGACCATAAGGCACCGATAATGCCGAACAGCGCCAGCAGCATCGATCCCATCACGCCGTGAAACACCACCAGGCCCCAATTATCGATGGTGAAGGGCACGAAGAGATACAGCACGCCGCCGACGGCAAAGCCGATCACGATGCCGCGCGTGACGCCCGCCAGCGCATAGCCCAGCGTCAGCTCGGCGGCCGAAAGCGGCGGCATCAGCACATCGACGATGCTGCCCTGGATCTTGCCGATCATGATCGAGGACGAGGTGTTGGCAAAGGCGTTCTGCACCATCGTCATGATGGTGAGGCCCGGCACCAGAAACACGGCGTAAGACACGCCCTCCACCTTCCGGTCGCCGCCCAGCGCCAGCGCGAAGACCGCGAGGAAGAGGAGCGCACTGCCAACCGGTGCCGCCAAGGTCTGGGTATAGACATTGGTGAAGCGGCGGACTTCCTTCAGGTAGAGTGTCCACAAGCCGATCCAGTTGATGCCGCTGGAAAAACCGGGACGGATGGACGTGGTGGGCGAGGCATCGGTGGGGGATAAGACTGACATGATGGCTGATTATGACGCCTGAACCGAAAGGGCGAAAGCTTGAACGCCGCCCGGTGAAGAAGCCGACCGAGGATCGGCTGATGAATCAGGCGATGTATTACCTCGGCCGCTTCGCCGCGTCATCCGCGATGCTGAAAACCGTGCTGATGCGCCGCGTCGATCGCGCTGTGCGGGCTGAGCTGATTGAGCGTGCCGATGGCGCCGCTTTGGTCGATACAGTTGTCCGCCGCTGTGTGGCGTCGGGCATGATCGACGACCGCCAATTCGCCCAGGGCCGTGCGGAGACGCTCCTGCGCCAGGGCAAGTCACCGAGCCGCATCCGTCAGGTTTTGGCGTCCAAGGGGGTGGGGGAGGATCATTCCGACGCGGCGCTAGAGCATCTTAGCGACCAGCACGAGGATCTGGCACTCGCCGCCGCGACGAGGCTGGCGCAAAGGCGGAGGTTAGGGCCGTTCCGCCAAAGCGACCGCGTGGAGAATCGGGAGCGTGACATGGCGGTGCTGGCGCGGGCGGGCCACGGTTATGATGTCGCTAAACGCGTCATCGATGCTGATGGGGACGAAGAATAGGTCCGCTCTCTCGACATCGCGCCGAAAAATCGCCATTTTAGATCCATGAGTACGACGGCACCCGTCCCGCAGGTTGACGACGAAGATTCAGAAACGGCGGCTCTAGCCGCTGCGGTCGCCGAAGCTCGCGCTGATCCTCGCGCCATTCCTCACGAAGAAATGCAAGCGTGGTTGCTTAGGCTCGCTGCCGGCGAGTTCGATGCCCCGCCGCCGATACCGCGTTTGTTGTGAGCGTTATTTGGCGACCGGCCGCAAGTGCCGATGTTGCCCGTATTGTTGCCCACATCGCCGATGAAAACCCCGTAGCCGCGCGAGCCGTGGCGCAAGAGTTGTTCGTTGCGGCCGCCGGGGATCAACTCCGGGAACACGGGAACTTGTCGTGGTCCGCCCCTACATTATCGTCTACGAAGTGAATGACGATGCGGTCACGATCCTGCGCATTTGGCACGGTGCCCAACTCGGCCCCTACTGAACCTCCGTCATTGCGCTTTTGGGTGGCGCGGGACATTCCTATGATGTGGCGAACCGGTTTCGATGGCGAAACGCAATAAGCTGTCAGGCGATCGTCAGCGCATCCCTGACCGCTGCTGGGTTGCGCTTGATGACGGTCAGATAGGCGCGGGCCGGTCCTTCCGGCGCACGTTCGTTCTGTTCCCACTTCCGCAACGTCGCGACGCTAAAGCCAAAATTAAGGGCGAACTCGTTTTGCGTCATATTGAGGGACTTGCGAATCTCCCGAACATCGATCTTGGCAGGCACGTGAACGCCGAAACCCGCCTCATCGGTTTCGCCCCGCGCAAACTGCAAGCCTTCTTTGGCCGCCTGGATCAGCTTTCTACCGGCCTTTGACATGCCTGCGTACTCCCGTCAGATAGTGCTTCGCATAATTCGATAGGATTTTTTCCAGCTCGTTCATTTCGGTTTTGCTTAGGTTGATCTTTTCATTCTTCGCGAAGAGACCGAGGATAAGGAGCGGAATAGCTGAGCTGTGGTAGTAATAAATGACACGAAATCCACCACTCTTGCCGCTAAACGGCCGCGCCCATCTGAGCTTACGTGCGCCGCCAGTGCCGACCATCACATCGCCGATTTCGGGATCCATCGCGAGCGCGGTGACAAGAGACCAGCGTTCCTTGTCCGAAAGATGCCGCTTCGCGTCGCCCAAGAAAGTCGGCGTCTCGACGACCGTGATTGGAGCGTCATTTTTCATCGTCAAAACTATCCCAATGGGCTAGTTGCGTCAACCCTCCGGGTATGGCGGCAACGAGGAGAAACACCGAGTGTCGGAAATTCTTGCTCTCTACAAGCGTATTTTCCCGGCGATGAAGTCGATGCCGCTGCTTCTTATTCTGCCACTAGCGGTGGAGATGCTGCAGCATGTCGTCGAGATCAAGCTCGGTTTCTATGACCTTCACGGCGCCCTCCCGCCCGAGGCGCGATCGACTCGGCTGATTTTTGGGATCATCAAAGTGGCGGCATTGGCCGCGACCCTGGTCCTCGCGCTGCGCTGGTGGGCGTTTAGCGATCAGGGCGACCCGAAACGCGCCTTACGACCGGGCCTCCGTTTCATGTGGGGTTTGTGCCTGTTTCTCATCATCCAGGTTCCGACGGAGTTGATTGAAGACGCTCTGGAGCAGGGGCTGGCCCTAATCCCGGCACTCGCCGAGGCTCGTCTGGCGCGGGCGGTCATCGCACTTGGCGTCACGACCTTCGTGTCTGGGCTCTGGCTGGCGTGGTCGATTGGATTGCTGGTTGAGGATCGAACGCTTGGGTTTGTGAGGTCAGTGGTTATCTCAGCCCCACGGATCCTGACCTTGTTCGTCTATGTTTTGGCAGGCACGCTGCCGCTCATGACTGTCCATTACGGCCTGTCCTATTTTGCCATGGGCAAGCCGGATTGGATCGTGTGGAGCGTGAACGTCATCGACGCCGTGGTGGTCTGCGTCCTGATCGTCGCGATCGCATCCGGATTCTTTTCAGTCTATCGGACGGTCCGTAAGCTGGCACATCCAGCGGGGTGATTTGGGCCTAGGGGCGCAGCAGCCCGATAATATCCTGCGTCTTGTGCAGGATCGGCGTGGCAATCGCGCTGGCGCGGTCTCGTCCGTCGCGCAGGATTGCGTCGATCGCGGCGGGGTCGGCCATCAGGCGGCTCAT
>CAIZEE010000767.1 GCA_903931835.1 uncultured Elstera sp. | reverse complement strand
CGGCGAGCCCCCGTTACTACGGACGGTGCGCAATGCCGGTTATATGATCAGCGCGGCCCCTTAAGATGGTCCGCTCCTCGGCCTTCTCGCTGGCCGTTGGCTATGTCCTGCTTGGACTCGTCACCTTAGCGTTGTTTGCCGCCCCGCTCTGGTACGCCTGGCGGGTGACCATCGAAGATGGCAGGACCGAGATCCTTCAAGAAGATACGCGGCGCTTTGCCGAGGTCTTCCGGCAGATCGGACCCGACGGGCTGGCGGCGTTCATTGACGAACGCGTGCGCATGCAGATCGCGGCTGAGCGGCTTCTGCTGTTCTGCGACCCTGCTCTGAAGCCGCTGGCTGGAAACCTGGAGGCGTGGCCTCCGGAGGTCCCGGCGGCCCCGGGGGTTTACACGATCGCAGTGTCGCTTGGCGGTCATCCGGTCGATGTGCGCCTCGTGCGAACCGCCCTGCCGGGCGGCTACAATCTGCTGGTCGGCCGGGACCAAACGCGCTTCGCACCGATACAGCAACGCTTCTGGTACAGCCTCGCCGCCGCCGTAGCCGTGCTCTGCGTTGTTGGCATTTTCGGCGGCTTCCTGGTTCGTCGCGCCGTACTGCAACGCCTCGACAAGATCAGCCGCACCGTGTCGGGGATCGTCCATGGCGACCTCGGAAGGCGCCTGCCGACCAATGAGGGGCAGGACGAGTTCAACACGCTGTCGGGTACGATCAACCGCATGCTCGATCAGATCGAACAGCTGGTTCATGGCGTCAGCAACGTCTCCAACGCCATCGCTCATGATCTGCGCACGCCGCTCGCCGAGCTTCGGTCGCGGCTCGAGGAGTTAAGCGTGACCCGGCCGCCGACTGAGGAGGCTTTTGCCGAGATTGACGGCGCTGTGGCTGATGTCGACCGCGTGATCGGCATTTTCAACGCACTGCTGCGCCTCGCCGAAATCGATACCGGCGTGCGCCGGTCGGGGTTTGTCGAGGTCGATGTGGATGAGCTCGCCGCCAAGGCGGTTGAGTTCTATCTGCCAGCCGCCGAATTGAAGGGCATCGATTTGTCCTTCGTCGGCAAAGCTGGTGCGGCGATCTGGGGTGATCCGGTTCTGCTGGCTCAGGCCCTCGCCAATCTGATCGACAACGCGCTGAAATTTACTACTGAGAAGGGGCTTGTGCGCGTTGAGACCCGGCGGCGCGACGATGGGGCCGTTGAAGTCCTGGTCGCGGATAACGGGCCCGGCATCCCCGATGTCGAGAAGCCCCATGTCGCCGAACGATTCTACCGCGGCGATACGGGCCGGCACACGCCCGGCGTGGGGCTCGGCCTCAGCGTCGTCGATGCCGTGGCGCGGCTTCATAGCGGCAGGCTCGAGCTTGCCGATAACGATCCAGGATTGCGGATCGCGATGATCGTGGATGGCCGATCAAAGGCGGTCGCCTAAACCCTAAGCCGCGTACACCGCCTTGATGCACTCCGCCGCGCGTTCGCCGATCACCACGCAGGGCGCCATGGTGTTGCCGGTGGTGATCTCGGGCATCACCGAACCGTCGGCGATGCGTAATCCTTCGATGCCGTAGACTTTGAGCGAACCATCGACCACCGACATGGCGTCGCGCCCCATCTTCGCGGTGCAGGTCTCGTGGAAATAGGTGCCGGATGCATTGCGGATGAAGGTTTCCATTGCCGCACCCGTCAGATTGCCCGGCATGACCTCGCGCTTGACGAAGGGTTTGAGGGCGGGCGAATTGCCGATTTCGCGGCAGATCTCGACGCAGCGGATAAGCGCCTTCACATCCGCCGCATCACTCAGGAAATTCGCGTGGATCAGCACCTTGTCGCTCGGTTTGTTGCCGGTTAGCTGCAGGTGTCCCCGGCTTTTTGGGCGCACCAGGCCGGGTGCGAGCGTCCAGGCGGCGGCAGCGCCCAAGGGCACGTCATACTGCGTGGCCGTGACCTCACTGGCGAAACCGGTTTCTTCCAGCACGGGCTGCAGGTCGGGACGGGCCAGACTGGGATCGCTCTTGGTGAAGAAGGTGAACTCGGCAGAGTTGTTACGCGGCGGCTCCGGCGTCACGTATTCCCAGATGCAGCCGGCGAGCAGAATGTGATCCTGAAAATTCTGTCCCAGCCCCGGCAGGTGCTGCACCAGGTCGATGCCAAGGCGCGCCAGCTCCGTCTCATTGCCGATGCCGGACAGCATCATGATCTTTGGCGTGTGAATGGCGCCCATCGACAGCACGACCTCATGGGCGGCTGTGACCTTATGAACAGAGCCCGCGCGCATGAATTCCACACCGGTGACGCGCTTGCCCGTCAGGATCAGACGCTGCACCTCGGCACCCAGCATGACGGTGAGGTTCGGCTGCTTCAGGCGGGGATGGATATAGGACGTCGCCATCGAGACGCGGCGCCGGCCGTCCTGGACAGTGACGTTGGGAATGCCGCAGGAGCCGGCTCCTTCCATCGCTTCCGCGTTCAAATCATCCACCGCCGGAATGCCGAATGCGGCCGTTGCTTCGACGAGAGCGGGCGCTACTGGAATGGGGTTCTGCGGCAGGGTCAGCGTGACCGGGCCGCCGGTACCGCGCAGCGTCGCGTTGGGCGGGCCCTGCCAATTCTCGATGCGCTTGTAGATTTCGATCACGGATTTATAGGACCAGGCCGGATCGCCCGTTTGCTCCGCCCAAGTGTCGAAATCGACCGCATGCCCGCGCGCCCAGACCAGCCCGTTGATGCTGGAGCCGCCGCCCAGCACCTTAGCCATTGGCAAAGGCGGCGTGCGGCCATTCAGATGCGGTGATGGCTCGGCGCGGAACTGCCAGTCGCGGTCGCTGCCGATATTATTCATCCACAGCGTCGAATCGGTCACCTCGATTGCGTCGTCCAGTCCGCCGGCCTCAAGCAGCAACACCCGCAAATCGGGATTTTCAGCCAGTCGTCCGGCGACAGCGCAACCGGATGAACCCGCACCACAGACGATGACATCATAGGCGGCGTCAACGGGGGTCGGGTTGGTCGGACCGATCAGGGGCATTACAGAACTCCGTCGTAACAGCTAAGAGGATGCGGGCTCAATCCACGCCCGATCATGCCGCGTATCCCATGCATATCCAGGGCCGCGAGGCAGACGGATGGCGGGGCTGCGCCTGCGGCAAGGGAGCGCGCTATAGCGGCAGCATCCAGTCCGATTGATCGGCCAAGTTTGGGATGATCGGCCGCAAACCACGCTGCCGGCGCGCCGGTGGCGGGAACGCCCAAATCGGCGGCCATCAGTGGTGCAGCGTCGAGCGCCAGCGCCCCCAATCCAGCCCCGTCGATCACGGCACTATCGCCAATTGCGTTCAGGCTGCCGGCCAAGGGTGCGATCGCCGGGCCCGTGCGCCAGACGGAAGGTGCCGCCGCCAGCCTTATGCCGAAATCGACGCCATTGCCGCCAGCGCCGACGATCAGCGTCGATCCGGGCTGATCCTCCCCCGCCGCCAGCATGACTGCGACCGCTGCCATCCAGACATTCAGGAAAGCGTGTGGCGCGCCGGCGAGGTATTGCGTGATCGGGTGGTTCTTGCCATGCCGCAGTTCGGCGATTTCGGCGAGTTCGGCGGAGCCTAAGCCGACCCTGCCGTGGGTTTCGTCGCCATTGGCGAGCGATTTTGCCGCGATCGTCAGCAGATCGATCGGGTCGCCAAACTCAGTCAGGAAACTGCTGATCGCGTGGATTTCCCCTAACCGGGCGACCACCTCATCGTCGGTCCGCCCGAACCGTTGCGCCGGCGGCCCGGCGCCGTCATTAAGCGGGCTGAAACGTTGCTTGCCGCTCACTTGGTCCTCGACAATGGCGACCAGCATCGAGCCGCTGACCACGGCGGCGAGCGGCGTCACAACGCCGAAGTCCTGGGCTGGGCGTAGCGCGATTGCACCGTTGGCGATGAGCGTGTGTGCCGTGGCCAAATCCGGTGCAGCACCCTCAAAAACCAGCGCGCAAGCGGCTGCGTTTATCAGCGGAACCGGCACCGGTCCGATCAATGGCGGCCCGGCGTGAAGAAACGTTCGGGGCGGCAGCGTGACGACGGCGTCCAGCCGCGCCACGCCGATCCAAAGCGGTTCGGCCTTGACCATCAATTCTGCGGATCGCCTCGTCGCGTCGGTTGTCATGCGTCATCCATTGGCGCGCGGCCATAGGCGTTTCCAGCACCGACCAGACGGGTTAGCAGGCTAATGAGGTGATCGCGCTCATCGTCGGATAAGGGGTCCAGCGTGCGGGCATGGGCGCGGGCGGCAGCGGGATCAATCGCACCCAGCAGATCAAGCCCGGCGTCAGTCAGCCTCGCCAACTTCACCCGCTTATCCTCCCTGCCGGGCTTGCGCATAATCAAACCCCGTGCCGCCAATCGCGCCAGGACATCGGCAATCGTCGTACGGTCGATTCCGATTGCATGGGCAATCGAAACCTGGTCGCTATCCGGGTTGGCCTTCAGCATGGTCAGCAGGCTGTATTGCACCGGCGTTACCCCAAAGCTGCCGCATTCCTCTAAAAACAGCGCGACATGGATCTGATGAAGCCGCCTAATGAGGAAGCCGGGCCGGGTGGCAAGGTTGGCGAAATCCTGGTTCATCTTGCGCGCAGCCTTGGTAATCGTCAGTATACTGACAATGACTGCGGGGCTGCTTCGACGTCAAGCGCCTCACTGGTTCGGAGTAGATTATGCCGGTCCAATCAATCGATCTTCTCATAAAGGGCGGCCGGGTCATCGACCCCGCGCGGCAGCAGGACAGGATCGCCGATATCGCCATCGCGGGTGGGCGCATACTTGCTGTCGAGGACACCATCCCGGCGGGGTCGGCAGCACAGGTTATTGACGCCGCGGGCCGGCTGGTGACACCGGGGCTGATCGATACGCATGCCCATGTCTATCAGCATGTGACCGGCCGGTTCGGCCTGAATGCCGATACGGTCGGCGTGCGCTCCGGTGTCACCACTGTGGTCGATCAGGGCGGCGCCAGTTGCATGACCATACCGGGCTTCCGTCATTTCATTGCCGAGCCGTCTGAGACGCGCGTGCTGAGCTTCATCTCGGCCTATGTCGTCGGCGGGCTCGAAGGCCATCACTATGTCGATCTTTATGGCCCGACCGGCGTCGATGTCGACGCCACGATACGCGCGGCCAAGGCCAATGCCGATCTGGTCCGGGGTGTGAAGGCTCATGCCGAAATCGGTGGTGCGTCGCGCTGGGGGCTGGAGGTAATCAAGCTCGGCAAGCAGATCGCGCGCGGGGCGGGGGTGAAGCTCTACATTCATTTGGGGCAGCTCTGGCCGACCAAGGATGGCGCCTCGATCGATGCGGATGAGGTGGTGGAGGCGCTGATGCCGATCATGGAGGAGGGCGATATCCTGGCCCATCCCTTCACCCGTCATCCGGGCGGCTTTATTTCCGCGCAGACGGGCGAGGTGCATCCGCTGGTCTATGCAGCACTCGATCGTGGCG
>CAIZEE010000766.1 GCA_903931835.1 uncultured Elstera sp. | reverse complement strand
GTGGCCGCCTTCGTCGGAATCCGCAGCCTCGGCCGAAACCTCGGTAATTCGGCTGCTTATGTCGGCGGCGGCCGATGCGGTTTCCGCGACGCCGCAGGCGATTCCCATGGTCGCGGCCACCTGTTTTTCGACCGCCGCGGTAACTGCGTTCGATACGACGTCGATTACGCTGATGGTCTGCTCGATGCATGCAACGGCGGCAACTGCTCCCTGCGTTCCGGAGCGCACCTCGTTAATTTGTTTGGCGATCTCCTGGGTAGCTCTGGCAGTTTGCGCGGCCAGGGACTTCACCTCGCCGGCAACGACGGCGAAACCCTTCCCCGCCTCACCCGCGCGCGCCGCCTCGATAGTCGCGTTCAGCGCGAGTAAGTTCGTTTTGTAAGCGACCTCACTAATCAAATCGACCACAGCCCCGATGCGGGTGACCTGACCGTTCAGCGCCTCGATCGTCGCGCGAGTCTGGTGGCCGATTTCTTTGATCGCCTCGGCCAATTTATCGGTAGCGTTCGATACAGTCTGCGATGTCGTCAGAGCTTGCGCGGCGGCGGTTCTGGCGCTTTCCGCGACACATCCGGTTCGTGCTGCGGAATCGGTCATTTCAGTCGCGGCTTCGGCCATGGCGGTCGTCCGGTCGAGCACCTTTCGCAAGGTCTCGCCAGACTCGGTCTCGATGACCTCGGCCATAGCGACCAACGCCACCCCGCGATCGATTTCGGCCTGCATTTTTGCCTGCTCCTGCGCGGCGCGAAGACGGGTGGTTTCAAGGCCCTGGTCACGGAAGACCAGGGCAGCCCTGGCGATTTCGCCAACTTCGTCGTTGCGCTCGGCCCCACTTACTTCGATTGCATAATTCTCTTTGGCCAGTTCCAATAGAACGCCGGTTATTTTATGGATCGGCCTGGAAATTCCGACACGGGTCACATATGCCGTCAATGACACGACAAGAGCCAACCCACCAAGAACAAAAAAGTAGGTATATTTGATGGTGGCGTTGGTGACGGACAAGGCATCTTCGGATGCCTTGTCATTAATCTTGATTATCATGTTCGTCAGGAAGCTGATATCATTCATTGCGGAATTGAGAGCAGGGTCGCACTTCGCGCGCATGTTCTCGACGGCCTGGCTTTTATTCGCCTCGTTAACTGACCCTCCAAGCGTTATCGTTTCAGCACAAACGCCAGAAAGCGCAGCTTTGAATGCCTGGTCAACTCTCTCGATATCAGCTTTTTTGGCCGGCATTCCCTTGATCGCAGCCTTTATCTGTTTTTCGAAGAACCCCTTGGTGTCGGATATTTCTTGGGTTGCCTGTTTGATGCCGTCAACGGTCTGTTCGGTCAGGAGGCGGTAAATTGAGCGGTTGATATAGACGAGGTTGCGGTTGGCGCGGGCAATAGCAAGATTTGCGTTGCCGGGACCGTCGATAAGATCACCGTAGGTGTCATCGATATAGCGTATCTTGCTGGTGGCGAATATGGTCGTCCCGATAGATATCAGCGCCAGCATAGCCAGCATAGCCAGCATAGCCAGGAGCGTCAAAATCTTCGTCAGGATTTTGAAATCTGCGAACCTTGGCATGATATCGCCTTCTCATTAACCGGCTGCGGGAAAAGTCGGGAATCACACCGCTGGCAGCGTTCACGCTGCGGCATTTGCAACAATATGTGGTGTCCGGGCGGGTTTTTTCCGCAGC
>CAIZEE010000765.1 GCA_903931835.1 uncultured Elstera sp. | reverse complement strand
TGAACTGGCCTATGTCCGCTCGCTCGACATCAGCCTTGGCATGGGCAATCCAGCGGTGGTCGAGGACTATCCGGATACCGAACTGGTGCCATTCAACCTAGGCTTCATCCGCGCGATCACCAAGGCGCCCACCGACCAGCTGGTTATCATGGGCGGCCATGGGGAGAGCATGGAACCAACGCTCCTGCGCAACGACATGCTGCTGATCGACACCAGCCAGCGCCACCCGCTGGTATCGGACCTGATCTGGGCGTTTCACTATGCCGGCGGCGGCATGATCAAGCGGCTGCGCCGCATTCGCGAAAAGGGCCGCGACCGCTTCCTGATCATTTCAGACAACGCCGCCGTGCCCGAGCACGCCGCCGATTTCGAAGATGTACACGTTATTGGGAAATTGATTTGGATCGGCAGAAAAATGTGAACTGCGAAATCCACAGGGGCGCCGCTCCCGGTACGCAGTGTCGCGCGGGGCGACAATCCGCACTGATCCGCCGACGCGCGCCTGTGCCTGCTGACAGATCCGTCCGGCGATGGTAGATTTCACGCAGCAAGGAGATCTCTCATGCCCGATTTCTACCGGCCCAAAGGGCTTTCGAGCGCCCTCTTCTATCAAGATGCCAAGGCCGCCTACCGTTGGCTCGAACAGGCTTTCGGGTTCCAGCCGCTATTCGTCATCCTTGATCCGGAGGGCAATCTTGCCCATTCCGAAATGACCTACGGCGATGCCGTCGTCATGATCGGCAACGAATGGAGCGAAGACTATCGCAGCCCGAAATCGCTGGGCGGCCGGACAACGCAATCGGTCCATGTCCAACTGGCTGAGGGCGAGGATATCGACGCGCACTGCAGCCATGCCCGCAGTCAAGGTGCAGCAATCCTGCAAGAGCCCGCAACCCAGTTCTACGGTGACCGCAGCTACAGCGCGAAGGATCTGGAAGGCCACATCTGGTCCTTTGCCGTCACCGTGCAAAGGATGTCTCCTGAACAATGGGACGCGGCAAGCGGACTGACGACGCGAACGCGCCTGGACTGATCTTTCGAGCCTAATGGCACAAATTATCTTGCAATTATTTGCAATTATGCTAAGTAATGACAAATGGTGCTGCGGGAGAGTGCCGGCACCATGCAAGCCCGGAATGGAGCCTTGTCATGCCCGCATCGCTATTCGTCGCCGGACTGGTCCCGGCCGGACCCCTGGCCCCACCCACACGCCTGCATGACCTGGCCCAACGCGCAATTACCGCCAGCGCGGTACTGACTGCGGCGTGCATGGTCCGCCGGGCGGCCAGCGACGCCCAGTTCACCCGTTTCGATCAAGAAGCCTGGCAGGCGCGACAAGATCTGCTCGCTTGCCTCGAGCAGGAACACGGCATCGACGCGGCCATGGCAGACCAACTCGGCGCCCTTCTCTAAGCAGGTTGCAGACTGCACTTGGCTTGCAACATGCACATTCGGATTGACTCGCCGGAAGCCTTGCCGCTAGGGCCCCGGCTTCGCAGCAAGCTGCGATAGGGCCCGATGGCGGAGTGGTTACGCGCCGGACTGCAAATCCGTTTACCCCGGTTCGATTCCGGGTCGGGCCTCCAGATCTTCTTCTCCTAACACGATTATAACCCGTCAAGGGATGCCACACCCGGCG
>CAIZEE010000764.1 GCA_903931835.1 uncultured Elstera sp. | reverse complement strand
CGCGGTCACGACCGGCGTATTGATCCCAGTGCGCTCGCAGTGACGGCAGGCATATTTGAACCGCACATTCTGCAGCACCGTGGCCTTGACCTCGATGTGCAACTGCTCGGTGACGTTCTCGCCCATCCGGTGCAGCGCATGGCTGCAGCACGGACAGGATTTCTGGTCTTCGGGCAGGTCATGCTCGATGCGCAAGCGGGGCAGGTCCGCTGGCAGGGGCTTGCGGCCGCGCTTCCTGGGTTCAGGCTTCTCGCCTTCAGGCATACCCGTATCCGGCACCGCCGATGGCTCGGCATCATCATCGTCCAGCGCCGCTTCTTCGGCCGCCGCCTGCTCGGCTTCGTTGAAGATGCGGTCCTTCATCTTTTCGCTGCGCGGCGCGTAACGACGTGCCCGCTCCAGGCGCAGTTGTTCCTCAAGCGCGACAATCACCAGGGCGAGCTTGTCGTTCTCGGCCTTCAACGCGGCGATCTCGGCGGCCTGGGCCTGGATCGACCTTTCCAGATCCACAGGAGGTGACGCGCGTCGCATCGTGATCTTGAATCGAACTTGGCGAGTCTCGTCAAGTAGGTCAGCCCATGCTGCGATAGTACCGCTCTGGATGGCGATGCACTGCTGCAAGGTCGATGCCGTCCAACAGCCAGTGCAACTGCTCCGTTGTCAGCGTCAGCACTGCCTGCTGGCCCCGTGGCCAGAAAAACCGATCTTCCTCGAGACGCTTCAAGACCATCAAAAATCCCGAGCGATCATAAAGCAGAAGCTTCACCCGATTGCGCCGACGATTGCAAAATGCGTACACCGCCCGGGCCATCGGATCGAGCCCCATCGATTGCTCGACCAAGATCGCCAGGCTGTTGATCCCCGCTCTGAAGTCGATCGGTTCGCGGTGCAGGTAGACGCACAGGTCAGCCGACAGGTGGAACATCGCAGCGCCCCAAAGCATCAATCATGACCGCCAGCAACTGCGGATCGCATCCCTCGAGCGACAGCGTCACCCCATTGGGCATCGTCGCCTGCAATCGTGCCAGGGACAAGGTCTCCGCTGGCCGGACCGTGGGCGATCCGGCGCCCGTCATCATGGATGCTGGCGACGTTTCAACCCGGACAAATGCCGAAGGTTCGGGCAACTGCGCGACGCCAGCGCCAGGCTGCATGTGTCCGTGCTGAGGCTCAGGCTGGCGCCGCCTCGCCACCCATTTGCGCAACAGATTGGCGTTTACCCCATGCTGCAACGCCAGACCCGCAAGCGATACGCCAGGCCGAAGGCACGCCTCGATCAAGCGCTCCTTGCTGGCCGGTTCGTAGCGCCGACGACCATCGCGCCTCACGCACGTAATTTCCAAGCCATGCGGACCAATCCGTGTCATCGTCATAGGTGTCCACCTCCAGTAGGTGGACACCTCATCCCAGCAGCACAAACGCCTGCATAGGTGCGCCGAAATTCGCGCTTACGGACGATCGGCTGCCTGCCATCTGCACACGTTGCATTGTTCTTTCGTGACGCGTCACAGCGCCCGGGCGTCCCGTCGCCGCCGATACACCTCAGCCAGCTTCTCGACGTCTTTAAGGTCAAGGCCAGCCTTGCGACCGATCAGGAAGATCGATGCATAACGGTCAAGGAGGTCTTGACTGAGTTTCAGACCCGCTTTCATCTGCGCTCGCACATCCCGAAGCTGCGTACGCATCCGATGTGGACCGCAGGCATCTGGCATTTACCTGAGGTAAGAGCTCAGTGAGTATGGGCAGCCATACTCTTGCGAGTTCTCATGGCCTGCCTTGGGAAGTCAGGCGACCTGAGCAATGTCGTCGAGCTGTTTACGTAGCTTTTTCCAATGCCAGGGCAGCAGTTCTTGGAGCCGGTTCTGTGGCAAGTCGGCGATACGGGTGAGCACGTCGGTGAGCCAGACGAGCGGATCGGCATCGTTGAGTGTACATGTCGCAATGAGGGTAAACATCATTGCGGCGCGATCACCGCCGCGATCCGAGCCCACAAATAGCCAGGCTTTCCTTCCCCGGGCAATGGCCCTGAGGGCGCGCTCGGCGGCGTTGTTGGTCATGCAGATCCGGCCATCGTTCAGGAATGCGGTAAAGGCGGGCCATGCGTTGAACATGTAGTCCATTTTCTTGCCGACGGCATCGTTTGCGGAGAGGAGGCTGCGCTGTTCGCGCATCCAGGTCTCCAGTTCCTGGACGAGCGGCGCCGACAGGGTCTGGCGAACGGCGAGCCGCTCGGCGGCAGGGCGGCCGTTGATGTCGCGCTCGATTGCGAAGATACGGTCGATACGTTGCACGGCCTCGAGCGCGAGCGGCGAGATGACGACGCGCTTGCCCGGTTTTCGTTTCAGCTGGGTGGCGATATCGGCGAGTTCGAAGAAATAGCGTCGCGCATGTGCCCAGCAGGCCGCATGGATGATCGTGCCTTGCGATCGATCTGGGTCATAGAGCGCGTTGTAGCCGGCAAAATTGTCGGCCTGAAGGATGCCCAGGTAGCCGGCCAGATGCGCCCGGCTATGCTCGCCCTTGCGGTTGCCGGAATAATAGAACAGCGCGGCGGGCGCCCATCCGCCGGCGAACGGCGTGTCATCGCAGACGTAAGTCCACATCCGGGCGATGTCGGTCTTGTATTTTGCCAGGCGCGGCACCGTGGTGTCATCGGCATGGAGCCGTCCGGCGCCGAGCGTGTGCGCCTCCAGCAGCATGTACAGCGGTCGCACCGCGACCGTGATCCCGCCGATCTGATCGGCGAGCGTCGAGAGGCTGAGGGGAATGCCCTGGCTTTCGAGGCGGTCGCGCTGGCTGTTGAGTGGCTGGTGCAGGGCGAATTTATTGAACGCGAGGCAGGCAAGGAAATGCGGGCCGAACATCGCTCGCGGCGTGACGTGGAACGGCGCCGGCGGCTGGGTAATGGTCTGGCACGCCCGGCAGGAGAAGCGCTCACGGACCGTCTCGATGATCTTGTGCTGGGCGGGCACGGTTTCCAGCGCGCGGATGACGCTCTCGCCCAGCTTGCTGAGCTTGTCGGAACCGCAGCATGGGCACGCCTCGGCGGACGGAATGACGACCCGCTCGACGGGAAGGCCTTCCGGGAACGCACGGCGGGTGCGGGGCTTGCGGCTGAACGCCTCGACGCTCGTCGTTTTTGCGGCTGCCTGCTGCGCGGCGATCTCGTCTTCGGTCGCGGTGGCCTCGAGCTCTTCGAACGCGAGCTCCATCTGGTCGATGAGGTGGCGCGAACGCTCCGACGATCGTCCATGCAGGACCCGGCGCATCTTCTCGTTTTGCAGCTCGAGATGGGCGTTGCGGGCGACCAGGTCGGAGTTGATTGCCCTGACCCGAGCGACCTCTGCCTGCGCTTCGGTGGACCGCATGGCCGAGCGTACAACGGCCTCGCGCAGCTCTTGAATATCCTGTGCCGAGAGCGGTTCCATCGCCAGAATCTCTAGCAGAATCAGCCGCATGACCCAAGTGGAATTGCCGCAAAAAGGCTATCCGACCTTGCCCGGACGCCAGGCTTTCTGCGGGTTTCGCCAGTCAACGCCTTCGAGCAGGCAGGCCAGCGCCGAGGCCGAAATCGCCACCGCACCGTCCTTTGCCGACGGCCAGATGAAACGTCCGCGCTCGAGCTTCTTCGCGTACAAGGACATGCCGAAATCGTCGTGCCAAAGAATTTTGACCAATGATCCGCTACGCCCCCGAAATATATACAAATCCCCTTGATGGGGATCCCGCTTCAGGCTTTCCTGAACCTGCAGCGCCAGCCCGCGCATGCCGCGACGCATGTCAGTATGCCCCAGCGCGATCCAGATCCGCGCATCGCTCGGCACCGGTATCATCGGTCGATCCCCACCAGCACCCGCAGCAACGCTGCGACATCCACATCGCGATCAACGATGATTCGGCGACCGTTGCCGCAGACGATCTCCATCTGGCCACGCGAGGACGGCACGGGCACCTCCGGTGTCACCACCACTGGGACAAACCCGCCACCTTTGGGAATCCGCAGAAACAGCTGTCGGCGCCAGTCGTAGATCTGCGACGGGTCCACAGCATGGCGCCGCGCTGCGGTCGAAACTGAAATGCCGCTATCAAACGCCTCAGCGACGATCCGTCGCTTCGCCTCATCGCTCCAGCGCCGGCGCCGGCCGGTGTCCACCACGTCCAGGCGACGAAGGCCTGGGAACACATCGATGTTTACGCTCTTCATGTCCGCGAAATGAGCGGATCACATCAGCCCGACAAGGCGGTCGCTATCGGATGCGTACTATGCCCCGCGAAATTCACACCTTACCCGATCCGCGCAAGGCCGGGTTCCGTCGGCGCTTACCGTAATTACGCCGTACGCATCCGCTGTGGGCCGCAGGCAGATGGCATTGGCTTGGGGTATGAGACCATTGAGTATGGGT
>CAIZEE010000763.1 GCA_903931835.1 uncultured Elstera sp. | reverse complement strand
GCTCAATCCCAATCGAAACCCGAGCATGAGCCGGGCGGAGATCGAGGCCGGCTTGCGGCAATTTCTGGGCGTTACCCAGGTTATCTGGTTGGGGCAAGGCGTAGTGGATGACCAGACCGATGGGCATATCGACAATCTTGCCTGCTTCGTGCGTCCGGGGGCTGTCGTGACGCTGGTCGCCGAAGATCCTACTGACACCAATTTTGCGGCGCTTGATGATAATCTGCAACGCTTGAAGGCGGCCCGCGATGCTGCTGGCCGGTCGCTCGAGATCGCGACGATCCCGCAGCCGGCGCCGAAATTTTTCGATGGTCGCCGTCTCGCGCGCAGTTATCTGAATTTCTATCTGGTCAATGGCGGCGTGATCGCTCCGGCCTTTGATGATCCGAACGACGCAGTCGCGGCCGATGTCCTGACGACATTGTTCCCCGACCGCAAGATCGTCCAGGTGCCGGTCAGCGATATCATCGTCGGCGGTGGCGGTATTCATTGCATTACCCAACAGATACCCGAGAGGGGCGTGGCATGATCGTTTCCGTTGCAGCAATCCAATTGGCGATCACCGGCGACCGGGCGGAAAACGTCGATCGCGCCGTTGACGCCGTACAGGCCGCAGCCTCCCGAGGTGCACAGATCATCCTGCTGCCGGAACTCTTTGAGAGCTGGTATTTCTGCCAGGATCAGGATCCCAAATATTTCGAATGGGCGCGTCCGGCGGAGGATAATCCGCTGATTGAACGCTTCGCCAGCCTGGCCGATGAATTGGGCGTGGTGTTGCCGATCAGCTTCTTCGAGCGGGCCAATCGGGCGCATTACAATTCGGTCGCGATCATCGATGCCGATGGCAGTGTTCTCGGCACCTATCGCAAGAGTCACATCCCTGACGGCCCGGGCTATCAGGAAAAATACTATTTCAATCCGGGCGATACTGGCTTCCAGGTCTGGCCGACGCGGTTCGGGCGGATCGGCGTCGGTATTTGCTGGGATCAGTGGTTTCCCGAGACAGCGCGGGCGATGGCGCTGATGGGCGCCGAGTTGCTGTTCTACCCGACGGCGATCGGGTCGGAGCCGCCGGATCCATCCTATGATTCCTCCAAGCATTGGCAGCGCGTGATGCAGGGCCATGCCGGGGCCAATCTGATGCCGTTGATCGCCGCCAACCGCATCGGGACGGAGACTTTCACGCGCTCCTCGATCACCTTCTACGGCAGCTCCTTTATCGCCGATCAGACGGGCGCCATGGTGAGCGAGGCTGGACGCAATGCCGAGGATATCCTGGTCGCCAGTTTCGATCTGGAGGCGATCGAACGTCAGCGCCGCGGCTGGGGCGTGTTCCGCGACCGCCGCGCCGATCTCTACGATGCGTTGACCACGCTTGACGGCACCTATCCCCGCCGCTGGTAGACAACCAGATCGTAAGGCGCATTCTTCGCCCAGGGCAGCGGGTTGAAGGGCGGAGCGACCCTGCCAATCTCGATATAATCATGCCGCGCAAAGGCGGTAGCGAGGCCGGGCAGGGCGGCGATCGCACCCTCCTGGTCCGGCCTGCTTAGCACCAGATAGGTGAACGCCTCGGCACCCTCCGGATCGCGCAAGGCTTGCGGTTCGAAGACGGTGACTTGCGGTGCAATCCATCCAGGGAAAATCTCCGCCAGTGGCCGATCCGGCTGGCTGTTGCGCAAGGCAAGCCAAGCACGCTGGTCGATGCCGGCGCGTCCGGGCTGGATCATCAGCCGATTGAGCTGAGCTTGCACCGCCTCGTAGCTGCGCCCGTCCCATTGCACCTCGACGGTCACCAGGATTAGCGCGAACCAGACGACCGCCAAGCTGCTCCACAGGATCAGCAAGGCGCGCGCTCCCTCCCGTGCCCGCGAACTCATCCATTCGGCTCTGACAGCCAGCACGACGAGGGCGAGGACCATGGGCAGCGCCAGCAACCGGGGCTGAAACGGGAAAATCGCTGCCGGGATCAAGGTAATCAGGCAGGCGCCATAGAGCAGCTTCTCCACCGGCCCGGCCCGCCGCCTGAAAACGATGCCGCCAATGACGAATCCTGCCAACAGAAGCAGATCGGGCAGGGATTCGATATTGCCGCGCCATAATCTGAGCGATAGCAGCCTGCGCGGCAGCTCGAAGGTCAGATAGTGATTGCCGCCATTGCCCAGGATCTGCGCCTGAAACACCGCCCAATAGCGCGCGACGTAGACGATAAACGGAATGGCCGGTATGGCAAAACCGATCGCGGCGGCCGCGAATGCGGCTGAGTTGAGTATACCACGCCGCCATAGCCAGATCTCGAACGGGATAGCGGCGCATGCGATGAATGGCGCAGTCGGGTAATAGGACAGGCCGGCCAGGCAGAGGGCGACACCGCGCAGGAGATGCCAATGCCAGGACGGCTTGGCCGTCGCGCGCAAGCTCGCGAGCGCATAGAGCATAAAGAAGCTGACAACCAGGCCTTCGTAGCGGGAATACAGGCTCGCCCGCAGCACGACCTGCGATCCGAGTGCGGCGATACTGGCGACGCCGGACCAGCCGGTTCCGGCCCCGGCCTGCCGCGCCAGGACGAAGACCAGCAGGACGATAGCGATCACCATCACGGTGCTGGGCAAGCCGATCGCATCCTGCGTGACGCCGAGCGTCAGGAACGATGCCGCCTGTAACAGGGTGATAACGGGCGGCAGGCAGTCGGCGATCACGCTGCCGACTGCGTCATCATGGATGAGGCGGCGTGGCGTGCCGTCCTGCAGCAGATTATAGGCGCTCTCGGCAAACCAGATTTCATCGCCGGTCATGGCCGCCGGATATCGCCCTTCTCGTATCACCAGGATCGTCGCGAACATGGCCCAGGCGAGGGTGATCAGGATGATGGTCCGGTATGAGGGGCGTTTCATCGCCGCCTCGACCTAGTCACGAAACCGGCCCAGGCGAACGGCGGTCTGGCCACGAGAAAGCCCGCGCGACGGCAAAATCAGAACACACGAATCATAGGGGGTGATGATCGGCCGGCCGCCGTCATAGCCGATCACCGTGCCGCGCTGCTCGATCACGTCGAGACCCCGGTAATCCTGGGTAAACTCGAACCGGTCGGCGGTAACCGTGATGACATCGGTCACTTCGACGATACGCCGCTTGGGAGGTGGCGACGGAGGGCGGATTTGCCTGGCCTCATCCTCCAGCATGCCGAACGCGTCGATGAAGGTGAGGCAGACCTGGATCGCGGTATCGGCCGTGCGCTGATACCAATGGGGGCCGCACTCGACCAGCACGGCGGAACGTGGATCATCGGCATCGGCGAAGGCCCCGTAATCGCGTAATCGGGCGCCAGCTCTATGACCGGGATCGGCCACGATCAACCCCGGCAAGGCGAGGCGGCTAGCCAGCGCCAGCCCCTTTTCCTGCATGCCCGACAGCGCCAGCGGCTCGGTATCGCATTGCATGGAATGCAGATCGAGCAGGTGGTCGCAGGAATCGATGAGCGGGCGGATTTCGCGGGCACGCAGCCGTTCGGGCGTATCCGCCGGCGCCGCCAATGTCCCGGCATCCCATAGCCGGTTCATGTCCTCGCCCAAGAAACGCGACGCTTCGGGTTGCGACGGATCGAACCGGGCGAAGGCGGCAGTGTTGGCAAAGCACAGGCTGAGTGTCCCGCGCGTCGGGCGAATGTTCTGGCGCAGCAGGAAATCGAGAGCTACCGCGCCACAAATCTCGTTGCCGTGAATGAGCGCCGTGATTAGCAGATGTGGCCCAGGTGTCGGGCTTGCGAAGCTGAACGTGAAGGGAATGCCGGTGTTGCCCGCGCTGTAATGCCCGATATCGGGCGGTGCGAGTTCCACCGCCATGATCACGCGACCGAGACGCGATCCATCAAGCGGCCAAGAAACGTCTCGCAGCGGACGATCTGCTCAACCGCGATCCATTCGTCGGGCTTATGCGCCTGTTCGATCGAGCCCGGACCGCAGACGACGGTTGGAATGCCTGCGGTAGCGAACAGCCCCGCCTCGGTGCCATAGGCGACATAGCCGGTGCCGTTTACCTCCGCCACCGACTTCACGAAGCTTGCGATCTCGCTGTCTTCATCCAGGGCGAGGCCAGGGAAAGCGGAGCTGCGCTCGAAGACGACGCCGGCATCGGGTGATTTGGCGCGCATATCGGGCAGTACATGCTTGGCGACATACTCCTCAACCTCCGCCAGCAGATCATGCGGATCCTCGACTGGCAGGGTGCGGAACTCGAACTCGAAATCGCAGCTTTTCGGCACGATGTTGAGCGCGGTGCCGCCGCGGATCGTGCCGGTATGGATGGTGGAGTAGGGCGGGTCGAACAGCGGGTCGAAGGGGCCGTGTTCTTGTCGTCGGCGCAACATGCTGCGCAGGAAGAGGATGACGTCCGATGCCGCCTCGACCGCATTGACGCCCTGATTACAAAGTGCGGAATGGCATTCCAGCCCGTGCACATGGGCGCGGATCGCCATCTTGCCCTTATGGCCGTTGACAACACCCATGCTGGTCGGCTCGCCGACGATGCAGGCCTTGGGGCGGACCGGCAGATTAGCGAGATCGGCGATCAGCGACGGCACGCCGCGGCAGCCGACTTCCTCGTCATAGGATAGGGCGAATTGGATGGGCGTTTTCAGCTTCCGCTTCGCGAGCTCCGGCACCAGTGTCAGCGCGCAGGCGATAAAGCTTTTCATGTCCGACGTGCCGCGTCCGACGAGCAGATTATCCCGCTCCGTCACGGTGAAGGGGTCGCTGTTCCAGTTCTGCCCGTCGACCGGCACGACATCGGTATGGCCGGACAGGATGATGCCGGGCTTGTCCTCGTCGCCGATCGTGGCGAATAAATTCGCCTTGTTCTTGTCCTGGTCGAAGGTAAGGCGGCTTTTGATACCAAAACCGTCAAAATAATCCTGTACCCAGTCGATCAGCTCCAGATTGGATTTCCGGCTGGTTGTATCGAAGCCGATCAATCGTTCGATCATCGGCATGCTGGCGGGTCGGTCGGCCATCAAATGCTCCCAAGGCTTAGTTGCAGGTGGAACGCCTGAAACCAATCTGCAAGTATGGTGCAGGAAGCCCGGACTGCAAAGGGGTGCGATGGCCTGCGGGAATCGGCTGCGGATGCCAGGTTTACGGCGCGAATTGCTCGTTCAAAATCCGCTCTTCCAGATTGTGTTCCGGATCGAACAGCAATGTCATCGCGACGGAGCGGTCTTCTTGAATATCGACTGTCCTGACATCGCGAACCTCGGTGTAGTCGGCGACGGCGCTAACCGGGCGTTTGCCTGAGTCGAGTACGGTCAGCCGGACGGTGGCGGAATGGCGCAGCAAGGCGCCACGCCATCTGCGGGGGCGAAACGCGCTGATCGGCGTCATCGCCAACACGCCCGCATCCAGCGGCACGATCGGCCCGTGAGCCGACAGATTATAGGCGGTGCTGCCGGCCGGCGTTGACACCAATATGCCGTCGCAAACCAGTTCCTCCAGCCGCAGCACGCCATCGATATGGATGGCGATCTTCGCTGCCTGCCGTGTCTCACGCAGTAGCGAGACCTCGTTGATCGCCAGCGCTTCGGTCACCGTACCATCCATGGTAACCGCCGACATGCGTAACGGGTGCAGATCGACCGATGTCGCAGCGTCCAGCCGCGCCAGCAGATCTTCCTCGCCGAACTCATTCAGCAGAAAACCGAGGCTGCCCCGGTTCATGCCATAGAAGGGTTTGCCGAGTTCGCGATAGGCGTGAAGCGTTTCCAGCATGAAGCCATCGCCACCCAGCGCAACGATCACGTCGGCAAGCGCAGGCGGCATGTTGCCGAAGCGGTGGCTCAGCTGCTTCAGCGCCGTCTGGGCGGTATCATTGCCGGTGGCGACGAAGGCAAGCGCGGTGCGCTCGCCACCCGGCCGCCCGACCATATCGGCCTGATCCTGCCCCGGCAGGATAAGCGGCGGATGCATCGATCAGCCGCCCGTAACGCTCATGTGGCGCGCGACCGCCGGATCATTGTGCTCGCGGTCGATGATGAAATCATGGCCTTTGGGCTTGCGGCCGATCGCCTCCAGGATGGCGTCATCAAGCTGCGCATCGGCCTCACTGGCGCGGAGCGGCCGGCGCAGATCGGCGGAATCGCTTTGGCCGAGGCACATATACAAGGTGCCGGTGCAGGTAACGCGCACCCGGTTGCAGCTCTCGCAGAAATTATGGGTGAGCGGCGTGATGAAGCCCAGGCGCTTGCCAGTCTCGGCCACGTTCCAATACCGCGCCGGGCCGCCGGTCCGGTAATGTGTGTCGGTCAGCGTCCAGTTGCGGGCAAGCCGGGCGCGCACTTCGTTCAGCGGCACATACTGGTCGGCGCGCAGCTCCCCGATTTCGCCCATTGGCATGACCTCGATAAAGGTCAGGTCAAAGCCATGCTCACCGCACCAGCCAACCAGCCGGTCGAATTCATCGTCATTGATGCCTTGCAGCGCCACGGTGTTGATCTTGACTTCAAGCCCCGCCGCCTTGGCCGCGAAGACGCCGTCCAGCACCTGATCGAGCTTGCCCCAGCGGGTAACACCGCAGAATTTATCGGCATCAAGCGTATCCAGCGACACATTGATCCGCCGCACGCCGGCGGCGGCCAAGCCTTCGGCATGTTTGGCCAACTGGCTGCCGTTCGTCGTCAGCGTCAATTCGTCCAGCGCACCGGTCTTCAGATGCTGGCCGAGATTATTGACGAGGCTCATGATGTTGCGCCGGACCAGCGGCTCGCCGCCGGTCAGCCGGAGCTTGCGCACGCCAAGGCGGATAAAGGCGCCGCATAGACGCTCCAGCTCCTCCAGCGTCAACAGCTCCGATTTCGGCAGGAACGTCATATCCTCCGCCATGCAATAGACGCAGCGGAAGTCGCACCGGTCGGTAACCGAGACGCGCAGATAGGAAATGGAACGGCCAAACGGATCGATCATGAATGCTCAAACGCCATCGCAACCTTAACGGACCCTACCATATAGGGCGGATCGAGCCATGGAACAAAAAAAACCCCGCACAAGGCGGGGCAGGTGTCGCAAGTTTGCGAGGGGTCGAAGCGCAATATCGGATGAGATTGTGGCGATAAAATGGGCAGGCTCTCTTGTGCCGCCGCCGGTCTTGCCAAGCCCCGGCCCAGATGCAACGCTCAACCGCATCATATCACGGAGGTTTGCTTGTCAATCAAAGCCCTAGGCCTGTCCCTGCT
This sequence comes from uncultured Elstera sp., assembly GCA_903931835.1. Taxonomy (GTDB): domain Bacteria; phylum Pseudomonadota; class Alphaproteobacteria; order Elsterales; family Elsteraceae; genus CAIZEE01. Next base: position 1,056 of record CAIZEE010000763.1, on the reverse strand, counting down.
CCTCGCCGCAGCACCCTTCCAGGCCTTTGCCGAGGCCCCGGCCGAGGTGCAAATCCCCTACGGCGTCAACGCGGCGGTCGGCAAATTCTTCAGCCATGACGGCGTGCGGCTGTACTACGAGGTCTACGGCAAGGGCGAACCGCTGCTCGTCATCCACGGCAATGGGGGCAGCATCGGCTCGGTCAAGGCGCAGATCAGCTATTTCAGCAAGAAATACATGGTCATCGCCATGGATAGCCGCGATCACGGCAAATCCGACGACCCGGTTGGCGCGCTGAAATTCGAGACGATGACGGATGACCTGGCGGCCTTGCTCGATCATCTGCATGTCGGGCCGGCCTACATCCTGGGATGGAGCGATGGCGGCATCGAGGCGCTGCTGCTCGGCATGCGCCATCCGGAGAAGGTCAAGATGATCGCCGCCATGGCGGCCAATATCTTTCCCGAAGGGCTGGCGCCGGAAGTAGCGGCGCTGTTCACCACGGAACCACCGCCCCGCGCACCGGGCGAGCATCCGGACCCGAAGGAAGTGCGGCAGGAGAGGGTGAGCGCGCTCGACCGCAACGAACCGCATATCAAGCCTGACGCCCTTGAGGCGATTAAGGCGCCGACGCTGATCCTGGCGAGCGATCACGACGCGATCAGTGATGACCACACGCTGCTGATCTACCACCATATCCCGAACAGCCAGCTCGTCATCTTCCCCAACGCGACGCATATGATCCCCTATGACGACCCGGAATTGTTCAACAGCACGGTTGAGCGGTTCTTCAGCACGCCCTTCGTGAAGAGGGATCGGCTGGCGGATTTGCTGAAATCTCATGAAAAGCAGGAGAGCGAACTGCCTGTGGAGAAGTGAGTAGGGTGATTATGCCCAAACTGCCACTCGGGATTCTAACGCTAGTCGTCGTCATCCTTGGCTGCATTGCTCAGGCCAAGTCGGATGATGATGTCCATTGGCAGGTCGGAAGATACTCAATCGATGTGGCGCGGATGGGGCCGGCCGACGAGTGGTCTTCCTTGGAAAGACTCACCATCAGCATAAATGGAAAAGTC
>CAIZEE010000762.1 GCA_903931835.1 uncultured Elstera sp. | reverse complement strand
GATCTAATTTCAATGGGCGCCTGGGGCCGTGGGGACCGAAGTGAAGGCGCTGCAGACCGCCTTGGCCGCCTATGGTTATGCCTGCCCGGTCACCGGCAGTTACGATTTGCGGACCTTCGCTGCAGCGTCAGCCTTTCAGCGGCATTTCCGGCAATCCCGCGTCGACGGCGTCTGGGACGAGGATTGCGCCGCCCGGCTTGGCTGGCTTGCCGCGCAAGTTTAGATCGCGCAGCGGCCCCTAATGGTCTAGTCATAGCGCTGCCAGACGGCTGGATGGCCGCTCTTCCTGTCGGCAACGGCAGGGGGGGAGGAAAGTCCGGGCTCCAGGAAAATACGGTGCCGGGTAACGCCCGGCGGGGGCGACCCTAGGGAAAGTGCCACAGAAAGCAAACCGCCGCCGCTTGCCGGCGGTAAGGGTGAAAGGGTGCGGTAAGAGCGCACCGCGTCTGCGGCAACGCAAGACGGCACGGTAAACCCCACCGGGAGCAAGACCGAATAGGGGCGGCACGCCAAGGGGGCAACCCCAAGGCAAGCGAATCTTCCCGCCGCCGCCCGGGTTGGTCGCGTGAGGCGTTCGGTAACGAACGTCCCAGAGGAATGGTCATCCATGGGCTAACGCCCGGGACAGAACCCGGCTTATAGGCCGTCTGGCAGTTTTCCACGGAATAGCAAAACGCTTTCCGTCGACGCCTCGGTGTTCCATGCTCATGCACAGCGTTTCGGGGGCGGGGCGATGGCGAACGAGATTGAGGCGGCGGCGATCGATGGCTTGGCTGGTGCTGCGCCGGCAAGCGCTGAGGCTGATCATCCTTCGCACCAACTCTGCGCCAATTGCGCGACGCCGCTCAAGGGCCGCTGGTGTTATCACTGCGGGCAGTCGGAGGAGGATTTTCATCGCTCAGCGTGGAAGCTGGTCGTCGAAGTCTTTGAGGGGCTGTTCCATTTCGATGCGCGGGTCTGGCGCACGCTTCGGGCGCTGTTCCTGCATCCGGCCCGTTTGACACGGTCCTATCTCGATGGTCACCGGGCGCCGCAAGTGCCGCCGCTCAGGCTGTTTCTGGTCGTCCTGCTAGCCGTGTTTATCGCAGGCTCGGTCAGCCGCGTTGGCGACGATCAGCCGCCTACCACGATTGGGCATGTCGGGGAGGAGAGCTATGTCGCCCTGAACCTTGGCGCGCTCGAACATCTGTCACCGGAGGAGCGCGCGACCATCAAGGAGGAGATCACCAAAGGCACGATCAACATCTATCCGTTCAAGGAAGAATGGCTGAAGGCCCGCCTCATCCATGTCATCGACGATCCGGAGCGCTTCATCTTCGGGGTCACGCAATGGGGTGAGCGATTCGCGTTTCTGAGCCTGCCGCTGGCGGCGGCACTGCTCAGCCTGCTCTTCGTCTTTCAGCGGCGCTTTTATCTGTTCGATCATCTGATTTTCAGCCTGCATTCCCTGTCTGCGTCAGGTGCTGTGCTGTCGATCGGATTGCTGGCCGGCGGCCATGGCTATAGATGGGTGCCTCTGCTGTTCTTCGCCCCGCCCATCCATCTGTTCTGTCATATGAGGGGCGTTTATCAGACGAGCATCGTCGGGACGCTGTTGCGGATGCTGCTTTTGGCGATCGGGTCGGTGATCGGCGCCATTCTGCTGATCGTCGGCCTTGTATTGGTCGGGCTGAACGGCATGGGCGATTAGGTGGATAGACGTTAAAACCGCTGTAATGCCAAAAAGTTCCAAAGTATTTAGCGTAGGCGCCCCCAACTGTATTGATGTTGAGTGCAGCATGGTATCGGCCTAGCCTGCCGATCCATTGCACGGCGCGATATTCGGCATTGTGCCGACCCAAAACGGCCATAATCCCAGACTTCACCTAGCGATTGATGGTCAAGACTGGGCCATGTCGGTTTATGGGCGTTAGAACAAAAAAAGAACACAAATCAGAAATATGCGCCATTCCAATATCTTCCTAACTGTTGTTGCGACGTCAAGTGAAGCCATAGGAACAACTTAATCCACCCTCCAGCGAGTTCATGGGAACTCTTGCTATGTGCTCGTTTTTACTAGCGAAACCCATTGACGCCCATAATTTCCCATGATATCCCATCTAATCCCATGACAG
>CAIZEE010000761.1 GCA_903931835.1 uncultured Elstera sp. | reverse complement strand
CGGCTTCACCTACATCCCGCTCGGCCGTGACGGGCATGGCATCCACGGAGAGGTAAAATAACATGCGCATCCTGGTCACCGGCGGCGCCGGCTTTGTCGGCTCGCATCTCTGCAAGCGCCTGCTCGATCTGGGCAATGACGTTCTTTGCGTCGATAATTATTTCACCGGGACCAAGGACAACATCCTGGGCCTGCTGGATAATCCGCATTTCGAGGTGGTCCGGCACGACGTGACCTTCCCGCTCTATATCGAGGTGGATGAGATTTACAATCTCGCCTGCCCGGCCTCGCCGATCCATTACCAGTTCGATCCGGTGCAGACGACCAAGACCAGCGTGCACGGCGCCATCAACATGCTGGGCCTGGCCAAGCGCGTCCGCGCCAAGATCTTCCAGGCCTCGACGTCGGAGGTTTACGGCGACCCGACGGAGCATCCGCAGCGCGAAAGCTATCGCGGCTCGGTCAACCCGATCGGCCCCAGAGCGTGCTATGATGAGGGCAAGCGGTGCGCCGAAACGCTGTTCTTCGATTATCACCGCCAGCACAAACTGCGCATCAAGGTGGCGCGCATCTTCAACACCTACGGCCCGCGCATGCACCCCAATGACGGTCGCGTGGTGTCCAACTTCATCATCCAGGCGCTGAAGGGCGAGCCGATCACGCTTTATGGCGATGGCAGCCAGACCCGCGCCTTCTGCTATGTCGATGATCTGGTCGAAGGGTTCATCAAACTGATGGCGACGGACGATCAGGTGACCGGCCCGGTCAATCTTGGCAATCCGGTTGAGATGACCGTGCGTCAATTGGCCGAACGCGTGGTGGCGCTATCGGGATCCAAATCGGAGCTGATCTTCAAGCCGCTGCCGGTCGATGATCCGAAACAGCGCTGCCCCGATATCAGCCTTGCGCGCACGCTGCTGCAATGGGAACCGAAAGTGGCGCTCGACCAGGGTCTGACCAGGACGATCGATTACTTCCGTGCGATGGTGAACGGCTAAAGGCGGATAGGTTTTGGCTTTGGGCCGTTTGACTTAAAGCCTCGCCGCTTAGAACTCGGCTCCAGCCACGCTTGGAGCCCCGGCGCGGTAGCCGAGCGCCTGTTCGATCGCAAGCCCGATGCCGAGCATGCGCCGGTCCGATCCGTGTTCACCCATGATCGTCAGGCCAACTGGCAGCGTGCCCGGCTCATGACAGGGTATCGTCAGCGCGCAGCGATCGAGGAAATTGGCGACCCCCGGATTGCGCAGGAATAGCGAATTCGCGGCCCAGTAGGCGGCATCGTCGGTTTCAAGATCGGCCAGGGCTGGCGCTACTTGCGGCACGGTCGGCATAATCAGCGCGTCAAAGCCGCGCGTCACGCGCAAGGCGCGGCGCATCAGGTCGCGCCGGGCGGAGCTCAAATCGAGGTAATCGCCCGCTGATAACTCGGCCCCGGCCCGCAGGCGCACTGCGACACGCGGGTCGTATAGATCCTCGCAGCTGCGCAACAGCCGGCGATGCCAGGCATAGCCCTCTGCCGCAGCAAACGTGCCGATGGCAAAGATCGACGGCAATTCCTCGAGTTCGAAGAACGGAATTTCGGACAATCTGGCGCCGGCCGCCTTCAGGCGCTGCAGCGCGTATTGGAAGGCGGTGATAACCGGCTGATCGAGATCGTCGAGCACATAGCGCAGCGGTATGGCAAGGCGCAGCCCGTCAAGCGGGATCAGGTCAGGTACATCCGGCGGCTCTCCCGCCATGATCGCGTCGACGATCGCACAGCTCGCGACATCGGGGCCAAGCGGGCCGACCGAATCAAGCGTCGGCGACAGCGGCAGGACGCCATCCCTTGGGATTCGCGACGCGGTTGGCTTGAAACCGACCGTACCGCATAATGCCGCCGGTATGCGCACGGATCCGCCCGTGTCGGTGCCGATACCGACCACGGCCATGCCGTTGGCGACGGACACGCCTGCCCCTGACGACGATCCGCCTGGGATCAGCGTCGGGTCGACCGGATTGCCCGGCGTGCCATAATGCGGATTGAGGCCGAGGCCGGAAAACGCGAACTCGGTCATATTGGTGCGCCCGATGATCACGGCGCCCGCCGCCCGCAAGCGGCCGATGGCAATCGCGTCTCGCTCCGCCGGCGGCGCATCCATCAGCACGGCCGATCCGGCTAGCGTCGTTTCGCCCGATATGTCGAACAGATCCTTGACCGATATCGGAATGCCGGCCAAGGGCGATGGCACGATGCCGTGCTGGCGCAGCCGGTCGCTCGACCGTGCGGCCTCGCGCGCTGCATCGTCATAGACGCGGATGAAAACCCTCGCACCCTGATCGTTCGGATCCTCGGCGAGGGTCAGCGCCTGCTCAATCAACCCGGCGCTGGTGGTCTGTCCAGATGCCAGTTCTTGGGCCAGCTGCGCGATCCCGGGCCGGTAACTCATTCACGACATCCGTGCCGGGACCGCATCACAGCCATGCTCTATTCCGACCGGGTTGCCTTGCCTTTGGGAGCCGGATCGCCCGGTTTCACCAGCGTTTCGATCTGCTGTTGCAACTGATCGAGTTGCCGTTTGAGCTGCGCCAGGGCAACCGCCGATTCTGCCTCGGACAGGGCTGCCGCTGCGGCGCCTTCGGCCTGCGCGGCGGCACTCTGCATAGCGGCACCGGCTTCGCCTGAATTCTCACCGAACGGCGAAAACACCTTCATCGCACGTTCGACCATGGTCATGTTCTGCTTTGCCATTTGCTCAAAAGAGCCAAACGGGAACAGGCCGCCAAACGCATCGGACAGATAGGTGCGCATCTGTTCCTGATTGCGCGAGAAGGTCTTCATGCTGGTTTCCAGATAGCTTGGCACCAGCCATTGCATATTGTCACCGTAGAACCCGATGAGCTGGCGCAAGAAACTGATGGGCAGAAGATTATGTCCCTTGCCCTCTTCCTCGACGATGATCTGGGTCAGCACGCTGCGGGTGATATCCTCGCCCGTGCGCGCATCGAACACCTGGAACTCCGTCCCCGCCTTGACCATCTGGCAGAGATTATCGAGCGTCACATAACTCGAGGTCGCGGTGTTGTAGAGCCGGCGATTGGCGTATTTTTTAATTGTTACAGTTGCTTCGGGTACACCGGTATCGGGCATTGCGGCAAATCCCTCGGTCTTTCGTCCATTTGAAACCAACATTGTAGCATAGATTTGCCAGTGGTTAACAAATTGCCGCCAACGCCCCTTGGGCTGCCACGCGCCTACGCTTAACGGGCGCCTGTCAGGCGCCGTTGCGCGCGCCGGGACAGATATTCCGACACAATCAACGCCGCCATCGACAAGGCCAGCGAGATGATGGTGAGGCGCAGCGCCTCGGCCTCGCCGCCCGGTTCCTGCACGCTGGCATAGATGGCAAGCGGCAGGGTTTCGGTCTCGCCCGGGATGTTCGAGACGAACATGATAGTGGCGCCGAACTCGCCAAGCGACTTGCCGAGCGACAGCACCGCACCCGTCAGAATGCCCGGGATCATCAGCGGCAATGTCACGGTTAGGAAGACCCAGATCGGCCTTGCCCCCAATGTTGAGGCGGCCAATTCAAGTTTGGGCGGAATGGCGTCGAGCGACAGGCGAATAGGGCGCACCATCAACGGCAGCCCCATGACCGCCGCCGCAACAGCCGCCCCGGTCCAGCGAAACGCCAGCACGATGCCGATATCGTCAAGCAGCCGCCCAAGCGGCCCATGGCGCCCGAGCAACAACAGCAGCGCGTAGCCGGTGACGACCGGCGGCAGGATCAGCGGCAGATGGACCACCCCGTCAAGTACGCTCTTGCCCCAGAAGGAGCCTCGCGACAGCAGATAGGCGAGAGCGATCCCGATTGGCAGGCTGGCGGCTACGGCGACCAGCGAAACCCTGAGGCTCAGCATCACTATTTCGGTTTCGGCGGGGCTGAGCAGGCGATCCATGCTTAAGATTATGCGGTGCCATCGCTGACAAATCCACGGGGCCGCCTCACCGGAACAGGACAGCCCGTCTATTTTGGCGGCGGGATCGGATCAGGGAGCGCCTGGCGGCGGCGCTCCGGCCAGCTCAGCTGCGTGCGGTTTACCCGGCAGGGCTTCGCGGATGACGCCCATCGCATATTCCACGCCGATGACCCCGCCCTTGATGAAGGGCAGCAGCGCCAGCGTCAGGAAGAACGTCGCCGGCAGGAAAACCGCGAGTTCGGTCGGCGTTTCCCAATAGCGATTGGCGATCAGCAGCAATGGCACCAGGATATGGCCGACGAGGAAAATGGTGAAATAAGGCGCAGCGTCATCCGCCGGATATTGCTCGTTATTATTGCCGCAGACCGCGCAATGTTCCTGGACGCTCAGATATCCGTTGAAGATCTTGCCCTCGCCGCAATGCGGGCAATGGCGTGTCAGGCCGCGCCAAAGGCTTCTCATTACCGGCTTGCGCTCACCTGATTTCACGATTTTTCTCTTCGCCATTCTGGATGCCCCCGATCACTGCAATCAACGAAGCAGCGATCATGATGGGCTTGACCAGTGTATTTGGAAAGCCTGATACGTCTTGCCAAGCAGGGCAGATCGCCGCGCCTCTGGTCCTCGCTTCACCAGGGGAGGGACTGGTGTGTTGGAGGCAGCTGGGACCAGGGGCGCGGACCCTATCAGGGTCGTTGGCAGGCCAGCCAACGACCCAAGCTTCGACTAGTTGGACGCGATCGTGGTGCGCGGCGAAACCAGCAGACGATCACCGACGCGGGCGATCCAAAGATCGACAGAGCGTTCGGCGACCGAGTTCGGCACCGAAATGATGGTGCTTTGACCGGGGCGCAGAGTCGTTGCGAAACGCAACGGTTGATCTTCATGTCCCTTGATCTGAACGACCGTCTCGACTCGGAAATCTTTCTTGTCGACCGTGTAGAATGTCAGCGCAGAGGCATCACCCAGATCGGTGATATGTGCCGCGAGCGGCTTTAATTGCGCGGCATCGGCCTGCACTGTCGACGCGCCAAGAGCAGCGCCAGTAATCAGCAGAGAAAGAGCGATTTGTTTGAGCATGGTAGTCTCCTATGCATCGAATTGGCGGTGGCGAAAGGACTGCGTCTTTCTGTTGAAGCGAATTTAGTCTCTTGTTGCACCGCACAAAAGTCCTTAGGATCGGAAATAACTGTTGCGATATACGCAACAATAAATGAGGGCACGGATGGACTATCTCCACGCCATGCGTTTGTTCGTATCGGCGGTCGAATGCGGCAGCTTCAGCCGCGCGGCGGAAATCAACGGCACCAAGACGTCAGCCGTGTCGCGCGCGATCACGGCGCTGGAGCAAGATTTGAACGTCGGATTGTTCCATCGCACGACCAGGCGCATTCACCTGACCGAGCCCGGCACGACCTTCTACGAACATTCAAGAAGCGTGCTGAAGGAGTTCGACGAAGCGCGCAGCGCCACCACGGCACTCGACAGCCGGCCGCAGGGCACCATCGTGCTGCATGCGCCGAGCGCCTTTGCCAGACGGCATATCATGCCCTTCATGCCAGAATTTCTCGATCTTTACCCCGATATCAGGCTCGACGTTTCGCTCGCCGATGTCCGGGTCGATCTCGTCTCGGTCGGTGCTGATCTCGCCATCCGCATCGGTGCGCTTGCCGATTCGACGATGATTGCCCGCAAGCTTGCCCCCCATCGCCGGATCCTGTGCGCCAGCACCGAATACCTGGCCAAGGCGCCACCCTTGCGCGAGCCGGCGGATTTGTTGCGCCATAACTGCCTGATCTGGTCGCTACAGCCGACCGATCGCTGGTTCTTCCGTCATCTGGCGACGATGATGCAGGAGGAAGTACCGGTTGGCGGGCGGCTCAGGGTCGATGACGCAAAGCCCCTGCGCGACGCCGCTGTGGCCGGTCACGGCGTCGCCCTGTTGCCGAGTTGGTTGGTCGGCAGCGATATTGCGGAGGGCCTGCTGGTGCCGCTGCTGCCCGACTGGTTCGCCATGATCTCGACCGCGCCCAGCGGGGTTTTCGGCGTCTATCCGCCGCGTCGGTCGGTACCGCCAAAGGTGCGTGTGCTGCTCGATTTCTTGGGCGCGCGCTTCGGCAAGCCGCCTTATTGGGATCCGAGCTGGAGCGATGAGGCGCCGCTCGTCTCCAGCCGGCGCCTGACCTCGCGCACCTTGGTGCCCTAACCTATTTCCCAGTTACGAAGCGGCGCAGCGAACCGATGATGTAGTCCTGTACGTCCTCGTCGAGATAGGGATGCATCGGCAGGCTGAGCACGCGCGCGGCTATGGCGTCTGACACCGCCAAACCGGCTTTCGCCGACGGATAGCGTTGATAGGCGGTCTGGCGATGCAGCGGGCGGGGGTAATAGATCGCGGTTGGCACGCCGTCCTGCTTCAAGGCGGCGGCCGCCTCGTCCCGTCGATCGAGTTCGATCGTGTATTGCGCCCAGACGGAGGTCGAGCCCTCGGCCACCACGGGCACGCGGACGATATCGCCCAAGCCCTCATTATAGCGCGTGGCGATACGGTTCCGCGCCGCGATCTCGCCCGGGAAAATCTTGAGCTTTTCGATCAGGATTGCGGCCTGGATCGTATCCAGCCGGCCGTTCATGCCGATCCGCACATTGTCGTATTTATCGGTGCCGGAACCATGGACGCGCAGGCTGCGTAGAATATCGGGCAGCTTCTCGTCATCGGTGAAGATCGCCCCGCCATCGCCGTAGCAGCCAAGCGGCTTGGCCGGGAAGAAGCTGGTGCTGGTGGCCATGCCGAACGTGCCGACCGAGCGACCCTTATAGGTGGCGCCAAAGCTCTGCGCCGCATCGGCCAGCACCCATAGCCCCTCCGCCTCAGCGACCGGCAGCAATTGGTCGTAATCGGCCGGTTGACCGAACAGGTCGACCGGGATGACGCCGACCGGACGGAGGCCCAGATGCCGGGCCGTGGCGATGCCGCTTTCCAGGCTAACCGGGTCCATGTTGTAGGTGTCGGGAGCGACGTCGATGAAGATCGGCACGGCGCCGAGCCAGGCGACAACCTCCGCCGTGGCGCAGAAGGTGAAGCTTGGCACCATAATCGCCTGGCCGGGTCTCACCCCCTCAGCCATCAGGATCAGCGCCAGCGCGTCGGTGCCGTTGCCGCAACTGATCGCGTGTTTGGCGCCGCAGAACTCGGCCAAGGCGGCTTCCAACTGACCGACCTCCGGACCCAATATATATCGCCCCTCATTGAGGACGCGGGTGACGGCGTGGTCGATACGGTCGCCCAGATGGCGGCGTTGGGCCTTAAGGTCGATGAACTCTATGGGCTCTCTGGTCATGACTTGGATCTGGCTTTCTTAAGCGGTCGCGCAAGCTGCGCATTATCTAGACTCGGGCCGGATATGAAACCGTCATTTCGCCGCGCCGATAAAGCAGCGTAAGATTGTGGCGTGATCACGACGCATGGGGAATTTGATGTCGCATCGGCGGAGTACCAAAATTGTCGCCACTCTGGGGCCGTCCAGCTCGACGCCCGAACGCATTGCCCAGCTCGCCGAGGCGGGCGTCGACGTCTTCCGCCTGAATTTCAGCCATGGCAGCCATGACGATCATCGCCAGCGCTTTGAGGCGATCCGCGCGCTGGAGGTGAAGCGGCGCCAGCCGATTGGTATTTTGCTCGATCTGCAAGGACCGAAACTGCGCATCGGCGCGTTCGAGAATGGCCGGATCGCGCTGGCCGAGGGCGATCGCTTCCGCTTCGACATGACCGCATCCCCCGGGACTCAGGCGCGCGTTACCTTGCCGCATCGCGAGGTTTACGCAGCCTTGCATCCCGGGATCGAGATCCTGCTGGACGACGGCAAGATGCGTCTGCGTATCGAGGATTGCGGCGAGGATTTTGCCGATGCCGTCGCCCTCACCGCAGGCACGCTGTCCGATCGCAAGGGCCTGAACCTGCCGGGCGCTGTACTGCCGCTCTCCGCATTATCGGTGAAGGACCGCGCCGATCTCGCCTTCGGTTTGGAGCTCGGTACCGACTGGATTGCCCTGTCATTCGTGCAGCGGCCCGAAGACGTTCTGGAGGCGCGCGCTTTGATCGGCAAGCGCGCCGGCATCATCTCCAAGATCGAAAAGCCGGCGGCGCTGAACGCGCTCGAGGCAATCGTCGAGCTGTCCGATGCGGTGATGGTGGCGCGTGGCGATCTCGGCGTTGAGCTGGCGCCGGAACTGGTGCCGGTTCAGCAAAAGCGCATCATCCAGCAATGCCGCTCGCGCGGCCGCCCGGTGATCGTCGCCACGCAGATGCTGGAATCGATGATCGAGGCGCCGACGCCGACCAGGGCGGAAGCCTCCGATGTCGCGACTGCCGTCTATGACGGCGCCGACGCGGTCATGTTGTCGGCCGAATCGGCCGCTGGGCGCTATCCGATTGAGGCGGTTACGATGATGCGCCGGATCATCACCGAGGTAGAACGCGATCCCTTACGCACCCATATGCTGCAGGCAAGCAGGGCTGCCTTGGAAGAGACCAGCGCCGACGCCATAACCGCCGCCGCCGCGCAGGTGGCGTCGACGGTAAAGGCGGTCGCCATTGCCGCGTTCACCAGCTCGGGCGCGACCACCCTGCGCGCGGCGCGCGAACGCCCGTCCGTGCCAATTCTGGGGCTGACCGCCAATCTGCAGACGTCGCGCCGTTTGGCGCTCGCCTGGGGCGTTCACCCGGTTCACACCAAGGATATCGATAATTTCAACGACATGGTCGTCCGCGCCTGCCATATCGCCATCCAGGAAAACCTGGCGGTGCCGGGCGAGAAAATTGTGATCACGGCCGGCGTGCCTTTCGGCCATGCCGGCAGCACCAATATCCTGCGCCTGGCCCTGATTGAGCCGCATCATGCCGGCCCCGATCCGGGGTTGGCGGAGTAGGAGGGGCTTAGAGTATCTGAGCCTTTTGATAAGCGGTCAGGGCAAAACGCTGTTCGGACAGATTGCCGCCACTCTGTTGTTCACCGCCGACAGCCGTGCTGCCAAGGCCGAACAGGGCCAGATAGAGATTGACCTCGTTCGCTGAAAACGTTCCGACCGAGGCGCTCTGGCCGATGCTCCCAGCGAACAGCGAATTGATCGAGTAGGGCGCCGCCTCGCTGACCACCGTCGATCCAGAGCCGCTGGTGCTGGTTGTGCCGGTGGCCGACGACGCACTCGTCGTCGTGGTCGTGACCGGGATCAAGGCGTCGCCGCTCGCCTGAAAGGCGCCGATGGCCGTCGCCAGAGACGACGCCGACACGCTTGGATCGACCGTATTGATCGACGTTTCCAAGGTTGGGCGCTTATAGGCGCCGAACCCAGAGAAAATCTTCGCCTGCTGAACGGTTGTAACGAAATTACTGTCGCTGGCGCTCGGCAAGGTGGTCAACGCCGTCAGCGCATTGGTCGACCTGGTGCCCGTATTGGTCGCGGTCAGCGAGATTGCCGGGCTGTCGATCAGGCCGAGTGGCGTGCCGCTCGAATTGGTCGGATCCGTCTGGGCGACGACTACAAGATTGGCGGTATCGCCGGCGGTGCTGCTGGTGACAAATTGCAGGCTGGCGAGCTGTGCCGCAGTAAAGTTCCCTTGTGTCGTGACATCCACGCCATTGAGCTGAAGCGTCGCATTGCCGGTGACCTGAACCTCGTAATTGGTAATCGGGTTGCTCGACGTCGAGGTCGCGGTGATCAGATCACCGACAGTATAGCTGTCGCCCGTCTCCGAATTGAAATTGCCGACCGATGTCAGGCTTGGCCGCGCATAGGTTCCATAGCCGCCATAGATGCCGGCCTCTTGCTCCAGAATAATCGCCGCTGTTTCGCTGGAATTGGGGGCCGATAGCAGGGCCGTGGCCGCGTTGGCCGAGGTTGCGCCGGAGACTGTGTTGGTGATCTGAAGCGCCTGGCTATCGACTGTGCCGAGCGCATTGCCGCTGCTATCGATAATCGAACTTTGCGCCAGCACGGTGATAGCGGACGAGCCGGACGTGCCGGCGACGAATTGGAGCTGGTTGAATTGAGCTGCGGTGAATGTCGTCTGGCTGGTGACGTCGACACCGTTCAACAGCAACTGACCGCCAGCGGGTGCCGAGCCTTGGGGGCTTTCGACGGTAACCTCGTACCCGTTGACGGGGTTGGTGCTGCTGCTGGAAGCGGAGAACAGATTGCTGACGGAAAAGACGGAGCTCGCATCGGAAGTGAAATTGCCGACCGTGTTAATGCTCGGGCGCGCGTAGGTGCTAAAGCCGCCGAAGATAGCGGCGGTTTGGGCCGCTTCAATCGTGCTGGCATCGTTACCAGTTGGTGATGTCGTCAAGGCCACAGCGGCATTGATCGAGCGCACGCCGCTGACCGTGTTGGTGATGGAAATCGGCGCGCTGTCGACTTGACCCACCACGTTGCCGCTCGAATCGAGAACGTTTGTCTGCGCCACCAACTCAATATCTGTGCTGCCCGACGAGCCTGCGACGAATTGCAATTGCGAAAGCTGGGCCGCCGTAAAACTAGTCTGGGTTGTCGCCACGCCATTCAGCAGCAATGTTCCAGCCGTGGCGCCGTTATTGCCGCGCACCGCAACCTCATATTTGGCGATCGTACTATTGGCCGGCGCCTTTGCCGCGAACAGATCGCCGACGGTGAAACTGTCGCCGGCTGCCGAGGTGAAATTACCAACAGACGTTGTAGTCGCTGGCTTGTTTGTGCCGAACCCCGTGAAGATCGCCGCCTCTTGGGCAATTGCGATAAAGCTCGCATCGCTTCCCGAGGGTGCCGTGATCAGCGCGCTGGCGGCGTTGAGCGAGCGGTCGCCGGTAACGCTATTGGTGATCGACACGGCTGGGCTGTCGATCAGCCCCAGCGGGTTGCCGCTGGAATCTGTCGGCTGGGTCTGGGCGACAACTTCGATGTTGGAGCTGCCCGAACTGCCCGCGACATATTGCAACTGGTTGAATTCGGCTGCGGTGAAGGTCGTTTGCGTCGTCACCGCCGTGCCGTTCAGATAAAGCGTGCCGCCCGTGGCGCCACCGGTCCCCGCCACCGCGACCTCATAGGAGACGATGCTGGCGCCAGTGGGCGCTGTGGCTTTGAACAGGCTGTCGATGCTGAATGTGTCACCGGCAGCAGAGGTAAAATTGCCGACGGCGCTGACGGAGGGCGGTTTATTGGTGCCATAGCCCGTATAGACGGCCGATTGCTGGGCGATCTGGACGTAACTGGCATCGCTGCCCGTTGGCAACGTTACCAGCGAGCCAAGGGCGTTGATCGAGCGGTCACCCGTGACATTGGCGGTCAGCGCCACCGGTGTGCTATCGACGGTGCCGGCGACCGACCCGTCGGCATTATAGCCCGTTGCCTGTGCCGAAACGACGATCGTCTGGGATGAGTTCAGGCTGCCGGCGCTGAATTGCAACTGGGCAAACTGGGCAGGCGTAAAGCTCGTCTGGGTCGTGACAGGCACGCCGTTGAGCAGCAATTCGCTGCCATCGCCGGCCTGGCCCTGCAGTGCCACCTGATAGGAGGTGATGGCCTCGTTGGAGCCGGTCAATCCCTCGAACAGACCACTAAGGTGATAGAGATCGCCGGCTGCGGTGGTAAAGCTGCCAGCCGGCACCAGCGGCGTCGGCGTCGTTGTACTGCTGGAGGTTGTGGTCGTTCCGGTTCCAGAGGTCGAGGTCGTGCCGGTAGCGCTCGATGTGCTCGAGGTCGTCGTCGTCCCGGTCGCCGAGGTCGTACCTGTGCTGGTCGAGCTTGTGCCTGGCACGGTCGGGTACGAACTTCCCGAAGGAAATTGCCCGTAAATTGGCACGGAGGTGATCGACGTAACCGACATTTTTATGTCTCTTCCACGAAGCCAATGCCTATTTTGGCATGGAGCTGTCACAGCAACCGATAGTTAGTACGAGACCTGTTGAGATTTCGTAAACGCTTAACCATAACATAATCGCGACGACTTGCGCTCGCTATCGTGCCGATTAATGCCATATGGTTGTTACGGCGGTGATTGCATTACTGTGCATCAGAATTGCCGGAGAGGATCGACATTTTGCGTCTGCGTTCGAAGTTCCACGGAAGCCCCTCGCCGCGAAGCCCCTATCTGATCGGTTTGCTTGCCGGCGTTGCCTGTCTCTGCGCCGGCCTGCCGGCAGTCGCTGCGGAATCGCAGTCGGAGTTATTGGGCGATTTCAAGGATATCTATGACCGTATCCGGGCGCTCTATGTCGAACCGGTCGATGGCGGCAAGCTCTCGGTCGCAGCCGTTAATGGCATGCTGAACGGGCTCGACGCCGACGCGGCTTATCTGGAGCCAGGGGCTCAGCATAAGACGGGCGAGATACCCGGTCTGATCGCACCGCTCGGCCTTGTGATCACCATTCAAGAAAGTTTTATTCAGGTCGTCGCCCCGTTGGATGACGGGCCGTCGACAGCGCTCGGCATTCATCCCCGCGACCGCATTGTTGCGCTGGACGGCCAGACGCTGTTCGGCCTGTCGCTGGACGAGGCCGTCGAACGTTTGGCGACCGCCGTTCCGGCCAAGACCGGCGAGAACGCCGGCAAGCTCAAGCTGACGGTTCAACGCGGGACGACCAAGCTCATCACCTTCGACGTGACGCCGGTCCCGGCGCCTAAGCCGTTGCACGTGACCTCCCGTGTTCAGGATGAGGTTGGGGTCATCCGCATCCCTGAATTCACCGATCATACCGCAGCCGAGACGACAGCGGCGCTGGAGGCGTTCCGTAAGTCGAATACCGGGCTGAAGGGATATGTGCTCGATCTGCGCAACGATCCGGGCGGCTCGTCGGAGCAGGCGGTCAAGGTGGCAGAGCTGTTCGTGCGGTCCGGCGTGGTCGCCGTCATCCATGGCCGCACCCCGGCCGATTCGAAGGAATACAAGGCAACCCCCGCCGGCGCTATCGCCGCCACGCTGCCGCTGGTGGCGCTGGTCAATGGCGGCACGGCGGAGGGTGGCGAGATTATCGCGGCTGCCCTGCAGGACCGCCATCGCGGCGTCGTGATGGGAACGACCACCTATGGCCGCACCGGCATTCAAAAGTCGATTCCGCTGCCTAATGGCGGCACGTTGCGCCTGACCACGGCCCGTTTTGTGACGCCCGGCGGCAAGGCGATAACCGGCGACGGCATAACGCCGGATATCGAGGTGCCGCAGGCTCAGCTCGATATCCGCCAGCCGCTTTTTATGACGACAGAATCATCGTTGCGCGGCGCCTTGAGCAACCCGACTTTGCCCAAGACGGCCGCTCCGGCTAAACCCGATGCAGCGAAATCTGATGCAGCGAAACCGGACGCTACAAAGCCCGAGGCGGCGAAGCCTGAAGCCGAGGCGGCGAAACCTGATTACCAGATTTCGCGCGCGGTCGACCTTGTTCATGGCATCGCGCTGTATCAGGTCAGCGCACAAAAGACCGATTAGGGACTTACTGGCCGGCGGCGTCGGCGGTCTTCTGGGGCAGCGCCGTTTCCCAGCCGCCGCCGAGCGCCTTGTATAACGCGACAAGATCGGTTGAGACCGTGGCGTTGCTCTCCGCTTCCTGCAATTCGCCGGCGAGCAGGGCGCGTTGTGCCGTCAGGACGTCGAGGAACGTCGTCAGCCCTTGCGTGTATTGGCGCCGTGCGAGATCGAGCGAGCGTCGGTTCTGCTGCACCACCTCGGCCAATTGCACCCGGCGGCGCTGTTCAGCCGAATAATCGGCGAGGGCCGACGCAATTTCCGTCCAGGCGTTCAGCACCGTCCGCTGATAGGCGATGGCGGCTTCCTGCGCCTGCGCCTTGGACAATTCCAAATTGCCGGTCAGTTTGCCGCCCTGAAAGATCGGGATGCTGATCGACGG
>CAIZEE010000760.1 GCA_903931835.1 uncultured Elstera sp. | reverse complement strand
GGGCATTTCGTGGACCTTGCCGCCCTTCTCATGCAACCGGACCCAGAGGCGACGGTTCTGAACATAGACGTCTTCGACCTTCATCGCGAGGGCCGCGCCAATTCTGGCGAAACTGAATACCATGAGCCCGATGAGGGCGCGATCACGGAGGCCAGCGGGCGTTGTTGTGTCGATGGCGTCCAAAAGCGCCCTCGCCTCCTCTGGCGCTAGCACGGGCGTCTTGCCGCGCTTGACGCTGTGGGCAGGACCGCGCACCGAGGCTGCCGGGTTGGTGGGCACCACCTGGCCAATCACCAGCCAATCGAATAGGCGTCGGATTGCGGCTAGGCGCAGTTTGGCCGTCGGCGCGGCACGAGCGCGGGTGAGTTCTTCAATATAGGCTGCGACATGAAGCGGTTGGATTTGGGTGAGTGACGAAGCGCCCCTGCCCTCGCACCAGGCCAGGAATTCACCGACGGCCCCGGCATAGGCGCGGCGAGTGTGGGGGTTGCGAATAGAGGCGGCGAAGAATTCGAGGAAGCGGAGTTGGGCGTGATCACTGGACGCCGCAACGATGGCTGGGAGCAGCATTGTGGCTTTGACGGGGACAGAAGCGTTCAAGGCGTGCGCCCTGGCTCGGCAAAGCCGCCATGATCGGCGATGGCTGCGGCGTCTCGCGCGCTGTGAAGCACGCGAACAATGATCACATGGTGCTCTGTCGGAGTGTAGTAGGCGGCATAAGATCCGAGCAGCTTAACCCGCAAATTAGGCGCTAAATGCTCACGCGACGGTCCCGATTGTGGAAAGCTCAAGAGCTGGTCAAAATCGGCTTTCAGTGTCGCAATGAGGCGCGTGGCGATCGCTTCAGACGCTTCGAAGGCGAGATAGGCCCAGATTTCAGCGAGATCGGCTTCGGCCGCCTCTGTTAGGCGGAGCGTGAGCCTGCGGCTAATAGCACCCTCCCCCGTTCGATGATCCGATCAGAGTCAAAGTCCTTGACCCTACCGGCGGCGACATCGGCGAGCCCCCTCGTGATGTCGGCCTTGAGCGCTTCCAATTCGTGAAGCGGGACAGTGCGTTTGGATTTCCAGTCGCGCAGCGCTTCACGGACGACCTCACTGGTTGAAGCATAGTCGCCGCCCTCAACCGCCCTCTTAACGACGGCGACCATGTCGGCTGGCAGGGTTATGGTCATCCGTTCGATCCTTGACATGCTAGTCCTCTCTAACAGCCATGATATTTTATCATACTTATGAAGCAAGCGCTCTCGGGGCAATAGGGGATCAAATATATGATAATGTCCTTTATCATATATTCATTCGAGTGGAATTCCTTCCCCTTCTCTCGCGGTCCTGAATGAAGTCGCGGCTCTCTGTTAGTCTCGACCCTGAATGCGCGGCGCTTTTGCCTTTTGTCGGTCCAGGATTGCTGTGCGGAGCTGCTCGAACAACGGCCGGGGAAGCATTCCGTAGGCATATTTTCCAGGCTTTCCGGGAATGCTCCGCAGATCGTATCCGGGCCATGCAAACCGGTTGAGCTCGTCCAGTCGCAGCCAGTGACGCTGACCGTCAAGTCCGAGCGTTCGGCATATCGCTGGCGGTATCTCGATAGAGTCGGATGGATCATCCGGCTGCGCATGGGTAACCGGAGCCACGATTACCGCTATGTCGCCATTTTCGTGCCGGGGGGCCGCGACAACGATCGCGCAGGGCCGATCTTTCGAGCCCTCCTCCGCGCCCAAATCCTTCTCATGGCTCCAGAGAAAGCTGTAGCGGATTACCAAGCCCGGCTTTGCGGCCGGAAATGTCACTGAACCTCGACGCCGTATTCTGCGGCTTCGATGTCGGCGATGACGTCGTCGGTCAGAGCGCCGACCAAGAGAACTTTCCGCTCGCGCGCTTTGAGCCTCTCGTAATGCTTCAATTCGCTGGCCGAGAGATAGCCGCCGACGACGCGGTCATGGCTGGTTACAACGATGACCTTCGTACTGATCGCCTCGTCCTGATAATGTGCAAAATTGCGGGCGAACGTTGTCGCACTCACCGAGACGGCCTCTGCCATTGAAATTCTCCTGCGGTGTGTAAAATACAAAAAACGCGAAAATTGTCAAATGGTGACGGCCGCCTCCCCTCGCGTCGCCTTGGGAATCGATCCACACGGGGCGCTCCCTGTTATTTTTAACGACCTGCAATCATCTGGGCTTGGGATCGCCAAAGACATCAGAGGAACCAAGCCATGACAGCCTATCTCGTACTGGACTTCTCGATCTTGGATCTTCCGGGGTTTCTCCCCTACGCCGACGCCATTCCGGCATTTATCGAGAAGCATGGCGGGCGGTACATCGTTCGCGGTGTCGAGCCGACCGTGATGGAAGGGACCTGGTCTCCGGAACGCGTCGTGATCTTGGAGTTCCCGTCACAAAGCCATGCACGGGCATTTCTCGCGGACCCTGACGCGCAGTCCCTGTTCGCCCTTCGTCACCGGACGACCGACAGCAAGCTGATCCTTGTCGAGGGGTGCCTATAGGTCCGCAATCGGTCGATTCTCCCCTCTGATTCCTAGCCAGAAAGCCGCCATTCGCGCGAGTGACCGATTAGCTGTCGGGTAAGAAATGTATCTGATTTAACGAGCGTTTTGACGACAATGATCGATGAAGGTCACCATGTGACACCTGAAATCGTCGCGCGGCTCAGTCCATACATCCGCTAGCATATCCGCCAGTTCGGGAAGTTCGTACTCGATATGGAAGATCTGCCCAAGCCCTTAAATCCAAGGGCCATTCCGTTCGCCGCCACGCCGTGATGACATTTTACACGTATCTTCAACCGACCCCGAGACGTGGTGTTTGTATACTCGTATACGTGGCGATAAGGCCTAAGCCAGAATCTGCAGCCCGTGCTTCTGGACGATGGCGAGCAGCTTGAGGGCGGCGCCACTCGGCTTTTTGGCCCCTGTCTCCCACTTCTCAATCGTGCTTTCG
>CAIZEE010000759.1 GCA_903931835.1 uncultured Elstera sp. | reverse complement strand
GCCCTTCCCCTCTATGCCCCTCGGGGCGGAGAGGTCGGGTGAGGTGGGGGCTGGCACGGCCTAGGAGCGGTAGAACGCGTGGGGGCTTGGCCGTTACGCCGGGTTTCGAAACGATGGACAGTGTAATCGACGCACCCCCACCTCACCTAGCCTCTCCGCCCCCGGGGCGGAGAGGGATGCAACTACCCCTGCCCCCTCACTCCTTATTCAATCTCCGGCTGACCAGATCGTCGACCACGCTCGGATCCGCCAGGGTCGAGGTGTCGCCCAGGCTCGAATGCTCGTTCGCCGCGATCTTGCGCAGGATGCGGCGCATGATCTTGCCCGACCGTGTCTTGGGCAATCCGGGCGCCCATTGGATCAGGTCGGGCGAGGCGATCGGCCCGATTTCGGCGCGCACCCATTTGACCAGTTCAAGGCGCAATTCCTCGGTCGGCTCATGGCCGGCGGTCAGCGTGACATAGGCGTAGATGCCCTGGCCCTTGATGTCGTGCGGATATCCCACCACGGCGGCCTCGGCCACCTTGGCATGGGCGACCAGCGCGCTTTCGATTTCGGCGGTGCCCAAACGGTGCCCGGAAACATTGATCACATCGTCGACGCGGCCGGTGATCCAGTAATACCCGTCCTCGTCGCGCCGGCAGCCATCGCCGGTGAAATAGTAGCCGGGATATGTCGAAAAATAGGTCTGGATGAAGCGGGCATGGTCGCCATAGACAGTGCGCGCCTGGCCCGGCCAGCTATCGGCGATGCAGAGATTGCCCTCGGTAGCGCCGTCCAGCTTCTGGCCCTCGCCATCGACCAGCAGCGGTCGGACGCCATAGAACGGCAACGTGGCAGAGCCTGGCTTCAGCGCCGTCGCATAGGGTAGCGGCGTGATCAGAATTCCGCCCGTCTCGGTCTGCCACCAGGTGTCGACGATGGGGCAGCGTTGGTCGCCCACCACGTTGTAATACCACAGCCAGGCTTCCGGATTGATCGGCTCACCCACGCTGCCCAGCACGCGCAGCGACTGGCGGCTGGTCTGCTTCACCGGCGCCTCGCCCTCGCGCATCAATGCCCGGATCGCGGTTGGCGCAGTGTAGAAGATATTGACCTTGTGCTTGTCGACGACCTGCCAGAAGCGCGAAACGTCTGGATATGTGGGTACACCCTCGAACATCAGCGTGGTAGCGCCATTGGCGAGCGGGCCGTACAGGATATAGCTGTGCCCGGTCACCCAGCCGACATCGGCCGTGCACCAATAAATGTCGCCCTCGCGGTAATCGAAAATCTCGCGATGGGTCATCTTGGCGAAAAGCAGATAGCCGCCGGTCGTGTGCAGCACGCCCTTGGGCAGGCCGGTCGAGCCGGAGGTGTAGAGGATGAACAGCGGATCTTCCGCACCCATTTCCTCGGGCTTGCAGTCATCGGAGACCGATTTCGCCGCCTCATGCACCCAGATATCGCGGCCTTCGACCCAATTGATCTTGCCGCCGGTGCGCTTCACCACCAGCATCGTCTTGACGTCGGGGCAGGTCTTCAACGCCTCGTCGGCATTAGCCTTGAGCGGCACCCGCTTGCCGGCGCGCAAGCCTTCATCGGCGGTGATGATCAGCGTGCTGGCGCAATCGCGCAGGCGGTTCGCCAGGCTGTCGGGCGAAAACCCGCCGAACACGACCGAGTGAATGGCGCCGATACGCGCGCAGGCGAGCATGGCATAGGCGGCCTCGGGGATCATCGGCAGATAGATCGTCACCCGGTCGCCCTTTTTGACGCCGGATGATTTCATGATGTTGGCGAGGCGGCAGACTTGCGCGTGCAGCTCTTCATAGGTGATGTGGCGGCTGTCGTTCGGATCGTCGCCTTCCCAGATGATCGCGGTTTGCTTGGCGCGCTTGGGGAGGTGCCGGTCGATACAGTTATACGAGGCGTTCAGCGTGCCGTCGGCGAACCATTTGATCGAGACATCGCCGGTAAAGCTCGTCTCCTTCACCTTGGTAAACGGCTTGATCCAGTCGAGCTGCTGCTTCGCCTGGCCGCCCCAGAAGGCGTCGGGGTCGTCGATCGATTGCTGGTACAGGGCGAGATATTGCTCGCGGGTGGTCGCACCCGGCTGATGACCCATGAATTTCGTGATTAGCTCGCTCATCGCCTGTTTCCTCTGATTCCTTTGGTTCGGTTGGCCTTCTTCTCAAATTTGAGCGGGCACCGTAGAGTTCAGCATATAAGAGGAGTGGGGCGAAATCCTACTCAATCCGCATTGATCCAGCGCAACCCGACACCGCTGCGGCATTCATTCCTGGAGGCGCTGTTTGTCTGACATCCATGACCTTCGCTCGGCCCTGGATGTGCTGACGCGCGCCGGCCATGCGATTACCACGATCGAGACACCGCTCGATCCCTTCATCGATATCGTCCGGGATTATCTCGCAGCCTATCAGACGCCAGCCAATTCCTGGATGACGGCCGATCAGCCGCTGAGACTCTATCGCCGGCCAACCAAGGGCCTGTTTGCGGTGCTGATCGGCGTGTTCGGCAGCCGCGAGCGCACCCGGCTGTTTCTCGATCCGCAAGGCCGCGACTTGGGAATTTCCAACGCCGCACTGCTCTATCGCGCTATCAGCAGCCCCCTGCCACCTGTGATCCGGGCTTCTGCCTCGCCCCGCATCGTCATAGAACGCCCCGACTTCAACGCGATGCTGCCGGCGCTGACCTGCTCCGTCGGCGATCCGGGCCCGACCGTGACGCTCGGCCTCGTCTATGCGCGCGATGCCGTGACGGGAGCGGCCAATTGCTCGGTCCATCGCATCACGCTGAAGCCGAATTCGATCGTTGTCGGCATCAATCCGACCGGTCATTTGCAGCAGATGATCGCGGCGCATGTCGCGCGCGGCGAGCGCCTTCCCGTCTCGGTCAATATCGGCCTCGACCCGGTTATCTATATCGCCGCAGCCCTCAGCCGCCCGGCGGTGGAGTACGGCGATGACGAGTTGGCGGTCGCCGGCTCTATCCGCCGAGCGCCGGTTGAACTTGCGCCCGGCTTTTCCAATAGCGGCTGGTTCATCGACCATGCCGAGATCGTCCTGGAGGGCAGTTTCGGAACCGAGATGGAACCGGAATCCGATCGTGCGACGCCAGAGACACGAGAGGGGCTCTCGATGCCCGAATATCTCGGCTACTACTCGCCCTGCGGCGACGCCACCACCTTGCAGGTCGATGCGCTGTCCCATCGCGCGGACGCGATGTATCAGGCCGTGACGGGTCCTGGCCGCGAGCAATCGGAATTGCTGGGAGGGGGGCAGGAGGCGGCGGTATACCGCGTGCTGCGTGAACAGGGTTACAGCGATCTGGTGCGTGAGATCATCGCGTTACCATCCGGCGGCGGCCATTTGCTGACCGTTCTGCAAATCGCCAAGCGGTCGGCCGCTGATGATGCGCGCGCCAAAGCCATGGCGGCGTTGGTCTTGGAGTCGGTCTCGCCCAGCAAAATGGCGGTACTGGTCGATGCGGACGTCAATCCGCTTTCCGCCGACGACGTTCTCTGGGCGATGGCGACGCGGTTTCGGGCGGAGATGGATGTCGCCCTGACGCCGGAGCTACGCGGCACGCCGCTCGATCCAAGCCAATCTTCGGCCTATGCGCCAGGCGGCCGGAATGGGTACACGGTGAAGAGTGTTCTGGACTGCACCATGCCGTTCGCTCAACAAGGGCGCTTCCGCCGAGCCTTTTCCGGTACCTAATCGCAGCATGATCAGCAAAATCTCCTCCGCCTGGCGTTTGGCGTTTCTCATGTCGGCCTTGGTGTTGGCTTGGGCACTGCCCCTTTCGGCCCAGCAGGCCGGACTTGCGGCGCTGGTTGAGGCGCAGCAGTCTCATGCGGCTTCTGCCGCAGCCGCCCCCACACCACCCTCGCCACAGGACATTCAGTCGCTGGTCAAGACGCTGCAGGATCCGGCTCAGCGCGATGCGCTCATCAAGCAGCTGAATGCGCTGATCGAGGTGCAGAAGAAGGTGGACACGGCAGCCCCGCCCGTCCCCAACGATATCGTCGCGGAATTCATCAGCACGATTGCCGACGGTGTCGCCCGGCTGGGCGACAGTTTGAGCCAGAGCTGGACCGCGCTCAACGACGTCGACCACATCACCTCGTGGTACAAAACGGAAATCGCCGATCCGGCGCGCTTGCATTTCTGGGCGAGACTCGGCTGGAAGATCGCCGCCGTTCTGGTGATTGCCACGCTGGCGAATTTCGGCATGCGCCGCTTGCTGGTCCGGCCGCGCCGTGCGGCCACGGTGCCCAACGCGGGGAAAGCCGCAGCCGCCCTGCTGGCGTTGCTGCGGCTGCTGATCGATCTTTTGCCGGTGGCGGCGTTTCTGGGATCTGCTTATCTGGCGCTGCCGCTGCTATCGGGTGCCGGTCCCGATCACGGGGTCATCGGGCGGACTACGCTGATCACGCTGGCGCTGGTCAATGCCGTTGCCATGGTTTGGGCGATCAAGGTGGTGGTCCGGTCGGTCCTTGCACCCGGCCTGACGCTGGGCGACGGCAATCCCTTATCGGAGTCTGGCGCCCATTACGTTGTGCGCTGGATCGGCCGGGTATTCGCGATCGGCCTATACGGCTCGGTACTGGTCAAGGCGGTCGATCTGATCGGCGTGCCCGACGCGATTCACGCGCTGCTGGTACGCCTCATCGCCCTCATCGACCTGGTTCTGGCAAGCGTGCTGCTGCTCCGCAATCGCCGGGCGCTGAACCGCTGGTTCAATCCGCCGATACGCGACGGCCAGACCGGCTCGCTCTATGCGTTCCGCCTGTTCTACCGGCATTTCACGAAGAACTGGCCGGTCATACTGGTGCTGTATTTCGGCGCGGTTTATATCGTCTGGGCGCTCGATCTACGCAGCGGGTTTCAATATCTGCTGCGCGATTCGGTGCTGACCCTGGTGCTGATCGCGGTCTTACGGTTTGCCGAAGCGTATCTGAAACGCATTCGCCGACGGGGGCTGACGCTTGGCGGTTCGCTCGGTGCGCGCCTGCCCGTGCTGGAACGGCGCGCCAATCATTATCTGCCGGTTGCGTCCTTCCTGATCCGCACTGCGCTTTATCTGCTGGCGCTGCTGGTGTTCCTCGATATCTGGGGGATCGCGTCGCTTGGCCTGATGTTCTCAGGATTTGGCCGGCGCATCACCGGGGCGGGGCTTGCCATCACCATCGCGGTCATCGTGTCGGTGTTCGGCTGGGAACTGCTGTCAGCGCTGATCGAGCAATATCTGACCGAGACGGATGCCGACGGATTGCCGCTGCCGCGCAGTGCGAGGACGCGCACGCTGCTGCCCTTATTGCGCAACGCGACGCTGATCGTCCTGATCATCTTCGTGACCGTGACCGTGCTGACCGAGCTTGGGCTGAATATCGCCCCCTTGCTGGCCGGTGCCGGCGTCATCGGGCTCGCCATCGGTTTTGGCGCGCAAACGCTGGTCAAGGACGTCATCACCGGGCTGTTCATCCTGTTTGAGGACACGATCAGCGTCGGCGACACGATCGAGGTCGACGGCCGCACCGGCACGGTCGAAAGCATCTCGATCCGCACGATCCGCCTGCGCGACAGTGATGGCGCCATCCATACAGTGCCGTTCAGCTCGGTCACCACGGTCAAGAATCAGTCCCGGCAGTTTGCCGTCTGGAACCTCACTCTCGATCTCGCCCCCGACACCGATATCGCGCGCCTCTATGACGTGCTGAGCGGCATCGATGCCGAGATCCGCGCCGATGAAGCCTTCGCGCCACTGATCCTGCTACCGCTCACTATCCTCGGCATCGACAAGTTCACCGACAACGCGATCGTGGTGAAGGGCAATCTCCGCACGCTACCCTCGGCTAAGGACCAGGTCGGGCGGGAATTCAACCGCCGCATCAACATGAAATTCGCCGATGCCGGCATCAAGATGGCGGTGCCGCGGCGGGTGATCACGGTGACAGATCCCGCACCGGCAGCGGCTCCAGTGGCTGCGGCGGCACCGAAAAAGCGCCCGTCCTGATCGTAGACAGTGGCGCGAGAGTTAGCTAATATCCTTAGCTAAGGAGACTGCTATGAAGACCGTCACCATTCACGCGGCTAAGACGACTTTATCTCAGCTTTTGGCCCAGGTGGAGGCGGGCGAGGAGATTATTCTCGCGCGGGGAACGCGGCCAATCGCCAAACTCGTTCCCTTTCAGCCGCAGCCGGCAAAGCGGCAATTCGGTGCTCTGCGTGGAATAGTGTCGGTCGACCCGGAATTCTTCGAGCCATTGCCAGAGGACGAGTTGGCGAACTGGGAATAGCAGCGGTATGCGGCTGCTTCTCGATACGCACGCTTTTCTCTGGTGGGTCGCCGGCGACGATCGGCTTTCGCCGGCTGCAAAAGCGGCAATGTCGGATAATGCGAACGAGGTTTTCGTCAGCGCAGCCAGTATCTGGGAAATCACAACGAAATACCGTCTCGGCAAGCTGGCCGGTGTTGCCGCCATCGCCGCTGATCTAGAGGCAGCGATAGTTGGTCAGGGGTTTAGCGGCATGTCGATCAGCGTTGGTCACGGGCAGCTGGCTGGCGCGTTACCGGGGCCGCATCGTGATCCGTTCGACCGGATGCTGATGGCACAAGCGATCCTGGATAAGCTTCTTCTCGTCTCCAATCAGACGTTGTTCGACGCCTATGGCTTGGTAAGGTTGTGGTAGGCGGCGCCTAACCGCCCACACTCTCCAGCGCTCGCGTCAACCGCTCCCAGGCTTCATCCGATCCCGGCAGGCCGAAGCGGAGCAGATCGGGGCGATCGGGGAATTCGCGGATCAGGATGCCGGCATGGCCAAGGGCGCTGGCGATATCGAGCGCCTGGCTGTGTCGCACCAGCACGAACAGATCGGTGGCACCGACCCGCGCCATGCCGTGGCCCTGCAGCAACGCTTCCAGCCGAAGGCGATCCGTATGGAGCCGGGTGCGCATCTGAGCGATCCATTCGGCGTCCTGATACGCCTTGGTCGCAACCGCGAGCGCGGGGCCGCTGACCGGCCAGGGTCCCAGCGCCGCACGCAGTTTCGCCACCAGCTCGTCATCGCCCAGCATGAAGCCCAATCGCATGCCGGCAAGGCCGAAGAACTTGCCGAAGGAGCGCAAGACGGCGAGGCCGTGGCGCCCGCAGAGCGAGGCGACGCTGACCTCCGGCGCCACATCGGCAAAGGCTTCGTCGACCACGACCAGCCCGCCGCGATCGGCCATGACGTCGGCCAGATGCTCGATCTGATTGGGTGGGACGATGCGACCATCCGGGTTGTTGGGGTTGGCCAGCACCAATATCCTGGTGTGGCTATAAACGGAATCAATATCGTCCACCGCCGCAACGGAGTGCCCGGCATTGCGCCAGGCGCGCTCATGCTCGTCATAGGTCGGCCCCAGCACCGCGACGGGCGATGGGCGAATGAGATGGGGCAGCAGCTGGATCAGCGCCTGGGAGCCATGGGCGACCGCCATCGGAGCACTGGTCGAATCGAAATACTCCGCTGCCGCGTCGATCAAGGCTGCAACATTGCGCGTCTCCGGCAGGCGGCGCCAGAGATCGGCGGCGAGATCGGGCAGTGGGTAGGCATGCGGATTGATGCCGGTCGAAAGATCGACCCACGGTTCTGGCGGTATGCCAAAGCGCCGTTCGGCGGCGGCCAGATTGCCGCCATGGCGAGGTGCGGCGGCTGAGCTCACGGGCGGGCCAGCATCGGCCCGAGCGGACGGCCGCCGAACAGATGCAGATGGAAATGCGGCACTTCCTGGCCGGCATTCAGCCCGGCATTGCTGAGCGTTCGATAACCGGGCTCGACCAGATTGAGATCGGCGGCGATTTTCGAGACCGCGCGGAAGAAGAAGGCAATCTCGTCGACCGACGCGTTGGCCCCGAAATCCTGAAGCGAGCTATAGGCGCCCTTGGGGATGATCAAGACATGGACCGGCGCCTGCGGGTTGATGTCGTGAAAGGCGAGGACGTGATCGTCCTCATAGACTTTGCGGCAAGGGATCTGCCCGCGCAGGATCTTCGCGAAGATGTTCTCAGGATCGTAGGCCATGGCAGTCCCAACTCCCGTTCAAACGCCGTATCTAAGATTGCGGCTCGTCATCGCCGGCGACACCCTGTTCGCGCCGCGCCAATTCCTTCCACACGGCCGCAGGCTTGATCCCCGCAGCTTCCCATAAAACCAGCAAATGATAGAGCAGATCCGCACTTTCGCTGACCAGGCGCGTCGGCTTGCCCCGGATACCTTCGATCAGCGTCTCGACCGCCTCCTCGCCCACCTTCTGGGCGATCTTCGGCATGCCGCGTTGGAACAGCCTGGCGGTGTACGATTTTTCCGGATCGGCGTGGCGGCGTTCAGCGATCGTCTTTGACAGGCGATCGAGCACCTCAGCCGTCACCGGGGTGGAGCTGCGTCCCGCCATCTATAGCTGCCTTTCCTGATCAATCGGGCGAACGGCGATGCCGGCCGCCGCCATCGCCTGCTTCGCTTCTGCGATCGAATATTGGCCGAAATGAAAGATCGAGGCCGCGAGCACCGCTGAGGCGTGGCCCTCGGCAATGCCATCAACCAGATGATCCAGTGTGCCGACGCCGCCGGACGCGATCACCGGAACGCTGACGCGATCCGAGACGGCGCGGGTCAGCGTAAGGTCAAAGCCCGCTTTGGTGCCGTCGCGATCCATTGAGGTTAGCAGGATTTCGCCGGCGCCGAGATCGGCCAGGCGTGCCGCCCAGCTCAGCACATCAATCCCGGTCGCCTGCCGGCCGCCATGGCTGAAGACCTGCCAGGCATCGGGGGCGGTCTGTTTGGCGTCGATCGCGACCACGATGCATTGGCTGCCGAACCGCTCTGCCGCTTCGCTCACCAATTCGGGCCGCGAGATCGCCGCAGAATTGATCGACACCTTGTCGGCACCGGCCAGCAGGAGCTTGCGCACATCATCGACCGAGCGCACACCACCGCCGACGGTCAGCGGCATGAAGCATTGCTCGGCAGTCTGGGTGACGATCTCGAGCAGCGTGTCGCGATTGTCGGAGGAGGCGGTGATGTCGAGGAAACACAGCTCATCGGCACCCTGGCTGTCATAGAACCGCGCCTGCTCGACCGGATCGCCGGCATCGACCAGATCGACGAAGTTGACGCCCTTGACGACACGCCCGCCAGTGACGTCGAGACAGGGGATGATGCGATGCTTCAGCATATCTCGCCCTTCAGCAATTCCAGTGCCGCTTTTAACTGGATACGGCCGTCATAGAGCGCCCGCCCGCTGATCACACCATTCAGATTGGGGATGCGGCCGCGCAAGGTGGCGAGATCATCCAGGCTTGAGACGCCGCCCGATGCGATGATCGGCGTCGAAACCGCGTCGGCCAGCGCCTTGGTCGCGTCGACATTGGCGCCGCTCATCATGCCGTCGCGGTCGATATCGGTGTAGATCAAGGCGGCAGCGCCCGCATCCTCCAGCCGGCGGGCGAGGTCGAGGGCGCGGGTCGTCGATGTCTCCGCCCAGCCTTCGACGGCTACCATGCCGTCGCGCGCGTCGATGCCGATGGCGATCTTGCGCGGGAAACGCCGGCAGGCTTCGCGTACCAGTTTGGGGTCCTTCAAGGCGACGGTGCCAAGGATGCAGCGGCTGATGCCACGGTCAAGCCAGGCCTCGATCGCCTCGATCGAACGGATACCGCCGCCCAGTTGGATTTTGATCCGGACCGCCTTAGCGATTGCCTCGATCACCGCGCCATTGACCGATTTCGCGGCGAAGGCTCCGTCGAGATCGACGATATGCAGATAGGTAGCGCCGTCAGCGGCAAAGCTTTGCGCCTGTGCGACCGGATCTCGGTTGAACACGGTCGCGGCATCCATCACGCCCTTTTCCAGCCGCACGCATTCGCCGCCTTTCAGGTCGATCGCCGGGTACAGGATCATGGCCGCCACCGCACAAAATTCTGCAGCAGGCGCAGGCCCACGGCCTGGCTCTTCTCGACATGAAACTGCGTGCCGGCGATGTTGTTGCGCGCGACCATCGCGGTTACCGTCTGCCCATAATCGGCGGTCGCCAGCAAGTGTTCGGGATAGACGTCCCGCACATGATAGGAATGCACGAAATAGACGTGATCCCCGCTGATCAAGCCGGCCAGCAGCGGGTGTTCTGGTTGATCGAGGGTCAGATCGTTCCAGCCCATATGCGGTATCTTATAGGCCGGTGTCGGCGGGGTCAGCGCCACGCAATGGCCGCCGAGCCAACCAAGCCCCGGATGGATGCCGTTCTCATCGCCGTCATCGGCCAGTAATTGCATGCCGACGCAAATGCCAAGGAACGGCCGTCCCATATCGATCACCGCCAGATGCAGCGCCTCCTCCATGCCGGCAAGGCTGGCGAGGCCGCGCCGGCATTCGCCGTAAGCCCCCTGGCCCGGCAGCACGATATGCGTGGCCCGGGCGACGACAGCCGGATCGCTGGTGACGACGACATCCTCACGGGTATTGGTCTCGGCAGCGGCACGGCTGAACGCCTTGGCAGCGGAGCGCAGATTGCCCGAGCCGGCATCGATGATCGCGATGGTCACTTACAATGAGCCGCCCAGCACGCCCTTGGTCGAGGGAACGGAGGAGGCGGCTCTGGGGTCGATCTCAATCGCCTGGCGCAGCGCGCGGGCGAGACCCTTGTAGCAACTCTCGACGATATGGTGATTGTTCTCGCCATAGGCGTTTTCGACATGCAGCGTGATGCCGGCCGCCTGGGCAAAGGCCTGGAACCATTCCTTGAACAATTCTGTGTCCATTTCGCCCAGTTTCGGCTTGGTGAAATTCACTTTCCAGATCAGATACGGGCGGTTGGAGACATCCAGCGACACGCGGGTCAGCGTCTCGTCCATCGGAATGCTGGCAGCGCCATAGCGCACGATGCCGCGCCGATCGCCCAACGCCTGCGCGACCGCCTCGCCGATCGCGATCCCGGTATCCTCCGTCGTGTGATGGAAATCGATATGCAGGTCGCCGACCGCCTTCACCGTTAGATCCATCAGGGAGTGCCGGCTCAATTGTTCGAGCATGTGGTCGAGGAAGCCGATCCCGGTCTTGACGTCATAAACGCCATTGCCGTCGAGATCGAGCGTCACCTCGATCTTGGTTTCCTTGGTCTCGCGGCGAATCTGGGCGCTACGCATGGCAAATGCTTTCAATCGTCAGAGGTTTGACTCTTAGGGACGCAAGCGCATCTGCGCAAGGGCAGCAGTGACGCATTCTTGGAACTTGATTGCTCCGGCACCGATATTACCTATCCAGCAACCCAGCTTTCACACTCATTTTGGAGCAATCGCCCCGTGACCAACGAAACCGCTTGGCACGGCACAACAGTGCTGTGCGTGCGCAAGAACGGCAAAGTCGTCATCGCCGCAGACGGCCAGGTGACGCTTGGCAATACTGTGCTGAAATCCAATGCGCGCAAGGTGCGCAAGCTTGCCGGCGGCACCGTCATCGCCGGTTTTGCCGGCGCCACCGCCGACGCCTTCACCTTGTTCGAGCGGCTTGAAGCCAAGCTCGAACAATACCCCTCACAACTGACCCGCGCCTGTGTCGAGCTGGCCAAGGATTGGCGCACCGACCGGTATCTGCGCCGGCTGGAGGCCATGATGGCGGTCGCCGACACCTCCGTCTCGCTGTTGCTATCGGGGACCGGCGATGTGCTGGATCCCGAAGACGGGCTGATCGGTATCGGCTCCGGCGGCTCCTATGCGCTGGCCGCCGCCCGTGCGCTGATCGACATTCCGGATATCGAGGCTGAGGCCGTGGCCCGCCGCGCGCTCAAGATCGCC
The DNA here is from genome assembly GCA_903931835.1 of uncultured Elstera sp. Taxonomy (GTDB): domain Bacteria; phylum Pseudomonadota; class Alphaproteobacteria; order Elsterales; family Elsteraceae; genus CAIZEE01. The sequence continues at coordinate 2,865 of CAIZEE010000759.1, read as the reverse complement.
GCGGATATCTGCATCTACACCAATGAAAACGTAACGGTAGAAAGCCTATGAGCGACTTTTCCCCCCGCGAGATCGTGTCCGAACTCGATCGCTATATCATCGGCCAGAACGACGCCAAGCGCGCCGTCGCGGTCGCCCTTCGCAATCGCTGGCGCCGGCAGAAGCTGGACGAGGCGTTGCGCGAAGAGGTCATGCCCAAGAACATTCTCATGATCGGCCCGACCGGCGTCGGCAAGACCGAAATCGCCCGCCGCCTGGCGAAGCTGGCGGGTGCCCCGTTCCTGAAGGTCGAGGCGACCAAGTTCACGGAAGTCGGCTATGTCGGCCGCGATGTCGATCAGATCGTCCGCGATCTGTTGGATATCGGCATCGCGATGACCCGCCAGCGCATGCGCCGCGACGTCTCGGCGCGTGCCGAACAGCGGGCGGAAGAACGCGTGCTCGACGCACTGGTCGGCCAGACCGCAACGCCCGAAACGCGTCAGAAATTCCGCAAGATGCTGCGCGAGGGCGAGCTCAACGATCGCGAGATCGAGATTGAGCTGTCCGATAGCGGTACGCCGCAAATGCCGATGTTCGAAATCCCGGGCGTGCCGGGTGCCGGCATGGGCATGATCAATCTGCAGGAAATGCTGGGCAAGGCGATGGGCGGCAAGCCCAAGCAGCGCCGCCTGACCGTCGCCGAAAGCCATGAGGCGCTGCTGGCCGAGGAAAGCGACAAGCTGCTCGACCAGGATGCGGTTGTGCGTGAGGCGATCCATGCGGTTGAGCAGAACGGCATCGTCTTCCTCGACGAGATCGACAAGATCTGCGTGCGCTCAGACCGGATGGGTGGCGATGTCAGCCGCGAAGGCGTGCAGCGCGATTTGCTGCCGCTGATCGAGGGCACGACGGTATCGACAAAGCATGGGCCGGTGAAAACCGACCACATCCTGTTCATCGCGTCTGGCGCCTTCCATATCGCCAAGCCATCGGATCTGCTGCCCGAACTTCAGGGCCGTTTGCCGATCCGCGTCGAGCTGAAGCCGCTGACCGCCGATGATTTCCGTCGCATCCTGACGGAACCGGAGGCATCGCTGATCACGCAGTATAAGGCGCTGATGCAAACCGAGCAGGTGACGCTGACTTTCACCGACGATGCCATCGACCGGCTGGCCCATCTGGCGGCGGAGATCAACGCGAGCGTCGAGAATATCGGCGCCCGCCGCCTGCAAACGGTGATGGAACGCCTGCTCGACGAAATCAGCTTCTCCGCCCCCGATCGGGGTGGCGAGTCAATTACGATCGATGCAGCCTATGTGAACGAGAAGGTTGCGGTTCTGGCGCAGAACGTCGATCTGTCGAAGTTCATTTTGTAGCACCGCTGGACTCGCACGGGCCACTGAACTAAGCTTACTGGACTAAGTTTAAGAGGTGGCCCGTGCAGACCTTCAACATTCATGAGGCGAAGACCCAGCTTTCACGGCTGGTCGAACTCGCTGCCAAAGGCGAATCCTTCGTTATCGCGAAGGCTGGCAAGCCTATGGTCAAGGTTGTGGCACTGGATGCGCCGGAACCGTCGGAGCAAAAGCGGATCGGCTTTCTGGCAGGCCAGATAACCGTACCGGATGCGGATAAATTCAATTCTTTGGGCAGTGAGGAAATCGCGGCGATGTTCAGCGGCGAATGAGGTTCCTGCTCGATACCCATCTGCTGCTTTGGACCGCCGCTTCTGAAGCGCTGACGCCAAACAAGTTCTTAACGAAACAAGCTCAGGCTCTCATTGCCGATATCGCGAACGAGCTCCATTTCAGCCCAGCCAGTATCTGGGAAGTTGCGATCAAAAACGCGCTCGGCAAGCCAGATTTTCGGGTTGATCCGCATATCTTGCGACGCGCCTTGCTGGATAACGGCTATATCGAATTGCCGATCACAAGCGAACATACGGCAGCGGTCGCAAACCTACCGGGTCACCACAAAGACCCCTTTGATCGGCTTTTGCTTGCCCAGGCTACCGTCGAAGGCGTCGAATTGCTGACCACCGATGGATTGTTGATCGCTTACAAGACAAACCCGGTTCGGTTCGTTGGCCTTTAATCCCCTGAAGCCCGTTAAAAACGATTTTCAGCATTGTAGCCGGTTAGTTCGGCGTCGACTTCCTCAGCCGTCAACCCGCTCGCCTTGATCCTTTCATGCACGCGGGCGAAAAGCTCGCTCAGCGGGTCTTCCTCGGGGGAAGCCGGCTTGCTGCGACCGACAAGAACATCGGCTGTGTTCTTAATCGACAGATTGATCGGCATGGCTCCAAAACACCTCCATTTCGGGGCAGTTTAGCGTCTTCCAGGCAATTCGTGAATCAGGGGGTAGTGTCTCCGTTTGAAATTCCGGCATGTGAATCGGCGCCTTCCGGTAGATTATTTCGCGACCACTCTCGCGCTTCCTCCGCCGTCACAAACGGCCCAAACGGAAAGCAGCAATGGATGTTGCCGCAGACATTTACAACGTAGTAACCCGAAGCGGGAATTTGCGTTGGCTTTCCAAAACTGTCTTCTATGACCCCGGGCGCATCCAGCCATATGACCTCCGGATCGTCAAAATAGGAACGGACGCCCCTTGTGGTGGAACGGCCGGCGTCTCGGGCTGGCGGATAGATCGTCCATTGCGGCATAACAGGACTTAACTCCCTGCTCTCCCTTAAGCATATAGGAAGTGGTGCGCAGAGGCGACAGCCTGTCAAGCCCGTGAGATTTAAGACTGAGACACTATAAGCAGGCCGTCAACGCTCCGCCGCTGCCGGCACAACGCACATCCAATGCGCGCCGTCTTCAATCTCCCCAGTAATCTGCCGTGCTTCCTTGGGATAGGGGCAGATCAGCATTGTTTTGC
>CAIZEE010000758.1 GCA_903931835.1 uncultured Elstera sp. | reverse complement strand
TTCGTCGTTCGCCATGATGCGACGATTGGAAGATCAAACGGCCGACACAAGGTCGAAAATGACGGCGTAGGGCCGTGGCGTAGAAATACTTGCTGTAGAGTAAAAGCGGCGGAACGGCGCACGACGCACATTGGCGGCGCCACCCAAAATGCCATTGAAAACATTGCAGAAATCGGCGTCTCCGACGCCGCCGCACCTCGCGCCTTCAGCGGCGAGCCGCCAAAAAACAATGTGCAGACAAACACTTAGGAACGAAGTTCCGGCAGCGAGGCAACTCGCTTTATCTTGCCCTCTTATTCGCTCTCTTCTTCGCGGCTCACATCGAACTCAAAATACGCCCACGCCCCAAATCAAAGCCGAAAAAGTGCCGTTGCCAAAAAGAGCTATTCTGCCCTAAATGGACGCATGGATCGCCACAGGAATCGGCCATGAAAACCATGTCGGCGCGCGAGGCGAAGAACGCCTTTGGGCTGATGATCGACACCGCGCGTGCAGGCCCTGTGCTGATCGAAAAGCACGGGCGCGGCGTCGTGGTGGTGGTCGCGGTGGAGGAATATGAGCGGCTGACCGTCGGCTTGGCCGCCAAAGGAAAGGCCGCTGAACGGGGTGCGGAGGCTGCCAGAAAGTGACGAACGAAGCCTTCGCCCGGATCAAGATCGACCAGCTTCTGAAAGACACCGACTGGCGTCTGACTGATGGCATCAGCGTGCGCTACGAGTATCCCCTCGATGACGGTGGGCGGGCCGACTACGCGCTGTTTGATCGTCAGGGCCGCGCACTCGCCGTGCTGGAGGCCAAGAGCACGAGCGTCAGTCTCAGCGCGGGCGAAGCGCAAGGCCGCCGCTATGCCGACCTGCTCGACGTCCCGTTCATCTTTCTCTCGAACGGCGAAGAAATCTGGTTCTGCGACAAGGGCCAGGACGCGCATTTCCGCAAGATCGAGACCGTCTTCAGCCAGGACGATCTCGCCCGCCGGAAAGCCGCTCGCGACATCCGCCGCAACCCGCTCGACATCCCGATCGACAGCCGCATTGCCGGTGGCGGTGGCCGTCTGCACCAGAGCGCGTGCATCGAAACGGTATGCCGGGAGATCGTCAACGGACGGCGCAAGATGCTCGTCGAGATGGCGACCGGCACCGGCAAGACACGCACGGCGGCGGCCTTGCTCAAGCGTCTGTTTGAAGCAAACTGGGCGACGCGCGCGCTGTTCGTGGTCGATCGAAATACCCTCGCGATACAGGCGGAGGACGCCTTCGCAGAGCATTTGCCGCATCTGCCTTGCTACCGCGTTCCCCGTACCGGCCGCCGCTTCCAGGACGAAAAGCGCGTCACCATCGTCACGCTGCAAACGCTGGTGAACGAGTATGAAAAATACTCGTCCGGCTATTTCGACCTGATCATCATCGACGAATGCCACCGCAGTATTTACGGCCAATGGCGGCGCGCGCTCGACCATTTTGACGGCATCAAGGTGGGACTGACCGCAACGCCATGCGTCATGCAGGACGCGCCGGATGTGGACGATGAAGACCGCGCCGCGATCCGCGACACGCTGCGGTTCTTCGAGGTCAGCCGCCCGACCTACAGCTACAGCATGTCAGAGGCCATCGCGGACGGGCATCTTGTGCCCTACGAGATTTATCGCGCCATGACCGCGCGCACGGCGGCGACGGATGGCTTTTCGGTTGCGCGCGGCGACATCGATTGGGCCGCCCTCGATGCGCCGACCCGCGCGGAGTTGGAACGGCTGTTCGCCGACCGTGACCCGATCATCGTCGATCCATCGGCCTTGGAGCGGAAGTTCACCATCCCGGAGCGCAACCGCGCCATGGTGCGGGAATTCCGCGAGGTTCTAGAGAACGGCTACACCGGCCCGAACGGCATTCGCCGTGCGCCCGATTGGGGCAAGACCATCGTTTTCGCCGTCACCAAACGCCATGCCGAAACGCTGGCGCGCATGTTCGACGAC
>CAIZEE010000757.1 GCA_903931835.1 uncultured Elstera sp. | reverse complement strand
GTCATGGCGCGGCAGAATGGCTGAATGGCGGTGACAGCCTCCCAAATATGGGCGAGCTGGGAGGGCGATAGGCCGGCGAGTTCAATTACCAGTAATTGCCGGATTTCCGGCGGCTGCATGCGTAGGAAATCAACCAGTTGATCGCGGCTATGGGCGAGCAGCGACTGCAGATGGATCGGCACCTGGACGACCGCGCGACCGTTGGCTGCCGCCACTTTGCGGATATCGCGAATCGCACGCTGCAGGACCAGCCGGTCGATCTCGAACGCGACGGCCGGGTCGACTTTGCCATAGGCGTGGGCACCCATCCACAGGCGGTTCAGCCGGTCCAGCCGGATTGCGCGGGTGTCGAAGATCGAGATGACTTTCTTGGAGCTGTACCAGGTTGGGCGATAGACGATGCCGACCTCGCCGACGCGACGCTGCAACTCGGCATCGGCGCCAGAGACGGGCGGCGGCGTCACATCTTCCGTCTCGCCCAGTTTCTTGCCGATTTCCGCGATGGTCAGCGTCTCGCCGGGCTTGCCCACCATCGGCTTGATGTCGCCGACAAAGGCTTTGCCCCAATTGCGATCATCGATGCCGAATTCGCCGAGCAGTTTCTCACGCACTTCGCGCGCGATGGCGCCGGCCTTGAGGCGCGCCTGTTCCTCCGTCAGTTCGGCGAACAGAATGATATAGTTTTCGTCGTCATAGGGCGCGCAGACATCAGTCGGCGATAGACGGTTATTGATCACCTGTTCGGCAATCGTATAGGCCTTCTTCGCCATCTCGGCCCATTTGTCGCCGAAATGTGCCTTGACGTCGTCGAGTTGCAGGAACTGCATGCGTCCGGCGATAACGGGTGCATCGCCGGCCAACACCTTGTTGACGCGATCCTGGAAGTCCGCCGTGGCGACGGCGAGTTCGGCCGGGCTGTGCAGCGTTTCGGGTGGTGGTGGCGGTGCTGGCCTCATCTGGGCGGTGTCGACCGTAGGACGCGGCACGTCTCCGACGATGTCGGGCCGCCTGTCGACGGGTTTAGGGGGCGGCTCAGGCTCGGGTTCCGGTGGCAGTTCCTGCGCGACAACAATCTCTTCTGGCTGCTGTACTTCCTCGAACAGCGCCTCGGTCAGTCGCTTGAATAATCCGGGCTTGCGGTTCTCCGCCATCCTTCAGATCCCCCCGGCTGGAACTATAAGCCGCTCAGTACTGATAGGATATTCAATTGTTAACGGGCTAGATCTTGGCGGATTTGGAGGCGCCGATTTTGGGTTCGGTTCCTTCGAGCAGGCGGCGGATATTGGCCGAATGGCGGATAAATACGAGAATTGCCAGCAAGGCGCCGACACCGGCCGCGCCGGTCATCCCAAATAAACCGGCGATCACCGGCATGGTTCCGATCGCAACCAGGGCCGCCAGCGACGAATATTTGAAGATCTGGGCGACCACCAGCCAGACGCCGCAGGCCGCGAGCCCGATCGGCCAGGCGAGCGCCAGCCAGACGCCAAGCACAGTCGCGACGCCTTTGCCGCCCTTGAAACGCAGCCAGATGGGAAAGATATGGCCCAGCACCGCAAACCCGGCGGCGGTCAATGCAGCCGCCAGACCGTAGGGCCAGGCGAGCAGGACGCACACCGCACCCTTGCCGCCATCGAGCAGCAGCGTTGCGGCGGCCAGCCCCTTCTTGCCGGTACGCAGGACGTTGGTTGCGCCGATATTGCCCGATCCGATCGCCCTGATGTCGCCAAGCCCGGCCCAGCGCGTGAGCAATAGTCCAAACGGAATGGAGCCAACCAGGTAGGCCAGAGCGGCGACCGTTACCAGCAGCGCATAATTGGGCTGATCAGCCATGAGCCGTGTCCGCCTGGAAGACGGCACGGCCATCGACGTAGGTGGCAACGACACTGCCCTGAACCGGCCTACCGTCGAACGGGCTGTTCTTGGATTTCGCGTGGAACGCCTTGGTGTCGATCCGATGGGGCCGGTCAAGGTCGAACAGCACCAGATCGGCGGCAGCACCGGGCGACAGCGTTCCGGCCGGTCGGCGGATGATCTCGGCCGGGCCGCTGGTGATGAGTTCGATCAGCCGCGGCAGCTTGATATGGCCCTGGTGATAGAGTTCCAGGCTGAGCGGCAGCATCGTCTCCAGCCCGACAATGCCGAATGAGGCCTGGATGAAGGGCAGGCGCTTCGAATCCGGGTCATGGGGCGAGTGATCGGAGGCAATGGCGTCGATCGTCCCATCGGCCAGCCCGGCGATCACCGCGCGGCGATCAGACTCATTGCGCAGCGGCGGCGATACCTTGGCGAAGGTGCGGTACTCGCCAACCGCAGTTTCATTCAGCGCGAAGTAATGCGGTGCCGTATCCGCCGTCACGCGCACGCCCCGGCGCTTGGCCTGGCGCACCACCTCGATCGATGCGGCGGTCGATAGCGGCCCGACATGCAGTCGCCCCCGCGTCAATTCAGCCAGCAGGACATCGCGTTCGACCATGATCAGCTCGGCGGTCGCGGGAATGCCGGGCAGACCCAGCCTCGTCGCGATCTCGCCCTCGTTCATCGCACCGCCCTGGGTCAGGGACGGTTCTTCGGGGTGGCTCAGGATCAGCTGGTTGAAGGTCTGGGCGTAGCTCAGCGCCCGGCGCATCACGAGCGCACTTGCGACCGGGTTGGGCGCATCGGTGAAGCCGACGACACCTTCCTCATCGAGCAATCCCATCTCGGTCAACTGCACGCCGGCCCGTCCGCGCGTCATGGCGGCGTAGGGATAGATCTTGGCGAGGCGGATCTGGCGGGCCTTGCGCGCGATGAAGGCGGCGAGCGAGGCTTCCTCGACGATCGGATTGGTATTGGCGAGGCAGGCGATCGTGGTGACGCCTCCGGCGACCGCAGCGAAGGCGGCGGTTGCCAGCGTTTCCTCATGTTCAGCGCCCGGTTCGCGCAGCTGCGTGCGCATGTCAACCAGGCCTGGCGCCAGGCATAGCCCGTTCGCCTCGATCACCGTCGCGCCGTTGGGTGGGGCCAGCGTGCCGCCAACTGCTGCTATCCGGCCATCAACCGCCAGCAGATCGCGCGCGGCATCCAGCTTATTGGCTGGGTCGAGCAGCCTTGCCTGGCGGAACAGGAGCGGGGCGGGGCTCAATGGTTGCTCGCTTGCAGCGTTTCGGGATCGGGCAGATTGGCCGCGAGCAGTTCCAGGCAGGCCATGCGCACCGCGACACCGGTTTCGACCTGGGCCTGGATGACGCTGCGATCGAGATCATCGGCGACCGCGCTGTCGATCTCCACACCGCGGTTCATCGGTCCTGGATGCATAACCAGCGCGTCCGGCTTGGCGACCGCCAGTTTTTCGCGGTCGAGGCCGAAGAAGCGGAAATACTCACGCACTGACGGGATCAAAGCGCCGCTCATCCGCTCATTCTGCAGCCGCAGCATCATGACGATGTCGCAGCCCTCCAGCCCCCGGCGCATATCGTGGAACACCTCGACGCCCAGCCGCCCGATTTCGGCGGGCAGCAGCGTCGGCGGGGCCACCAGCCGCACGCGGGCGCCGACGGCGTTCAGCAGATGGATGTTGGAGCGCGCCACCCGGCTATGCGCGACATCGCCGCAGATTGCGACGACGAGGCCGCTCAGGCTGCCCTTGCGGCGACGGATGGTGAGTGCGTCGAGCAGCGCCTGGGTCGGGTGCTCATGCGCGCCATCGCCGGCATTGATCACGGCGCAATGCACTTTCTCGGCGAGCAGTTGCACCGCCCCGGAATCGGCGTGGCGCACGACCAGAATATCGGCATGCATGGCGTTCAGCGTCATCGCTGTATCGATCAGCGTTTCGCCCTTTTTCACCGACGAGCTGTCGACGCTCATATTGATGACATCGGCGCCAAGCCGCTTGCCCGCCAGCTCAAACGAGGTGCGGGTGCGGGTCGAGTTCTCGAAGAACAGATTGATGACGGTGCGGCCGCGCAAAACGCCCTTGGCCGACTGGCCGCTATCGCGGCTCATGTAATGATCGGCGCGGTCGAGCACCAGATTGATCGCCGCCGGCGATAAGCCCTCAATGCCCAGCAGATCGCGGTGCGGAAAGCGGTCCAATGGTGCGGCGGAATTCATGAACGATCCGTGACGTAGGGCCTATTCGTGTCGGTATAGGGCTACGCCGATACATCCGCAAGCGGGGTTTTAGGACATGCCCAGGCGACGCAGCCGCTCCAGCGCTCCCTGCAGGATATAGGCAGCCGCTGCCTTATCCACCGTCTCCGCCCGCCGCTTTCGGCTCATATCGGCCTCGATCATCTGGCGTTCGACGGCTGCCGTCGACAGCCGCTCGTCCCAGAACGCCATGGGTAGGTCCAGTTTGGTCAGCAGATTGGCGGCGAATTGCCGGGTTGATTGGCAGCGCGGACCCTCCGACCCATCCATATTGATCGGCAGACCGATCACCAGCCCGCCGATCTTGCGCTCGGCGATGATGGTGGCGAGGCGCGCGGCATCAGCCGTGAATTTGGTACGCGCGATCGTCTCGACCGGCGAGGCCGTCATGCCGATCGTGTCGGAGACGGCGAGCCCGATGGTCTTCGTGCCGACATCAAGGCCGAGCAGGCGCTGACGGTTGGCGAGGCAGATGGACAAGGCGGCGAGATCAACAACGGGCATGAGATGAGCGGTTCCGGTTTGGCAGTCGGCGGAAGAGAGGCATTTCGCGTTTATCTATCGCGCACTATATGCGGATTGCACGGGGGAACGATGGGCAGGCTGACGCGCCATGATGATTAAGCCGTTTATTTTGTCGGTCCTGCTAGGTCCGCTTACCGGAGTGGCGCTGTCCAACCTCGCCTATTTCGTCCTGTCGGATCACTTTCACCTGGGCTCGGTGGCGCTGAATCACCCGTTTCTCTCAGCTTCGCTGTTCATGGCGGAGGTGTTCTTTGTTTATGCGACCGGCGGCGCCGGTTGGGGTTTTGCCGCCATGTGGAGCTGGGTTCTGATCGGCATCGTCATCAATTTCGTGGTGATGACCAAGCCGTGGCGCTGGATGGATCCGCTGGGGAGCTCTCGCTGAGAGACGCTTTGCTTGACACGAGCGATCTGATCATCCAAGCGTTTCTCCTCCTTTTCATCGTTTGGAAGTTGACCCTTTATGGCGCTCGATAAAGCCACTGTTGCGCGGGTTGCGGATTTGGCCCGGATCAAAGTCCCGGAAGCCGATCTCGCCCCGCTGGCCGAAGAACTCAATCAGATCATGTCCTGGATCGAGCAATTGGAGGAGGTCAATACCGACGGTATTGCCCCGATGGCGCGCGTGGTCAGCATGACTTTGCCGATGCGCGACGACGTTGTGACCGATGGCGGCCACGTGAAAGAGGTGCTGCGCAACGGCCCGAACGCCACCGAGCGCTATTTCTCCGTGCCGAAGGTGATCGAATAATGGCCGCCCTTACCGATCTCACGATCGCCGAGGCGCGCGATGCCCTGCGATCGAGGGAAGTGTCCGCGACCGAGTTGACGGCTGAGTATTCGGCCGTCGTCGAGGCGATCCGTCCGCTCAACGCCTTCATCACCGAAACGCTCGATCTCGCAGCCGAACAGGCGAAGCAGAGCGAAGCTAAGCTTGCCGCCGGAACGGGTGGCGCGCTGGAGGGCATTCCGCTCGGCATCAAGGATTTGTTCTGTACCGAGGGCGTGCTGACTACGGCGGGCAGCCATATTCTCGACGGCTTCATCCCGCCTTACGAGTCGACCGTATCGGGCAATCTGAAGCGGGCGGGCGCGGTCATGCTGGGCAAGCTCAACATGGACGAATTCGCCATGGGCTCGGCCAATATCACGAGCTATTACGGTCCGGTGCATAGCCCATGGAGTCGCAAGGGCGATAACCGGCCGCTGGTGCCGGGTGGCTCAAGCGGCGGGTCGGCGGCGGCGGTGGCGGCGCGTGCGGTGATGGCGGCGACGGGGACGGATACCGGCGGGTCGATCCGCCAGCCGGCGGCGTTTGCCGGTATTGTCGGGCTTAAGCCAACCTATGGACGGTGTTCGCGCTGGGGCGTGGTGGCGTTTGCCTCGTCGCTCGATCAGGCGGGGCCGATGACGCGCAGCGTGCGCGACGCGGCAATCATGCTGGGGGCGATGGCCGGGTTCGATCCGAAGGACTCGACCTCCGCCGATATCGACTTGCCCGATTTCGAGACGGCGCTGACCGGCGACATCCGGGGCCTGCGCATCGGCATTCCCAAGGAATACCGGCTCGACGGCACCAATCCCGAAATCCTGAAATTGTGGGATCAGGGGATCGCCTGGGCCAAGGCGGCGGGCGCCGAGATCGTCGAGGTCAGCCTGCCTCATACGAAATATGCGCTCGCGACCTATTACATCATCGCGCCGGCCGAGGCTTCGTCGAACCTCGCGCGCTATGACGGCGTACGCTTCGGCCTGCGCGTGCCGGGCGATACGCTGGATGAGATGTACGCCAATACGCGTGCCGCCGGGTTCGGGGCGGAGGTGAAGCGGCGCATCATGATCGGAACCTATGTGCTGTCGGCTGGTTATTACGACGCCTATTACCTGAAGGCGCAGAAGGTGCGCGCGTTGATCGCCCGCGATTTTGCGCAAGCCTTTGAAAAGGTCGATCTGCTGCTCGCGCCGACCGCGCCGACGCCGGCCTTTGCGCTGGGCGAGAAAATGGACGATCCGATCGCCATGTATCTGAACGACGTGTTCACCGTGCCGGCGAGCCTGGCCGGGCTGCCGGCGATTTCAATCCCGGCGGGGCTGAATTCGGATGGTCTGCCGCTTGGGCTGCAACTGATCGGCAAGCCGTTCGACGAGATGACCGTGCTGCGTGCCGCCGGCGTTCTTGAAACAGCGGCGGCGTTCACGGCGAAACCGGAATTTGTAGGAGCGGGGCAGTAACATGGCATCGCTGATTGAAGGTCGTACCGGTAGTTGGGAAGTCGTCATCGGGCTGGAAGTCCATGCCCAGGTGACCTCCAACGCCAAATTATTCTCCGGCGCCTCGGCCGCCTATGGGGCCGCACCCAACAGCCAGGTCTCGTTCGTCGACGCGGCCATGCCCGGCATGCTGCCGGTGATCAACCGCTATTGCGTCGAACAGGCGATCAAGACGGGGCTCGGCATCGAGGCGAAGGTCGAGAACTACTCCGTCTTCGACCGCAAGAACTACTTTTATGCCGATCTGCCGCAGGGCTATCAGATCTCGCAATTCAAGCAGCCGGTCGTCTCCGGCGGCACGCTGGTGCTCGATCTGCCGGATGGCGAGACCAAGCGCGTCGCCGTCACCCGTCTGCATCTGGAACAGGATGCCGGCAAGAGCCTGCACGACCAGCACGCGACGCAGACCTATGTTGATCTCAACCGGTCGGGCGTGGCGCTGATGGAAATCGTGTCGGAGCCGGAGATGCGCAGTGCGGAGGAGGCAGCGGCGTACCTACGCAAGCTGCGCTCGATCCTGCGCTATCTCGGCACCTGCGACGGCAATATGGAAGAAGGCTCGATGCGCTGCGACGCCAATGTGTCGGTGCGCCGGCCGGGCGAGGGCCTAGGCACACGCTGCGAGATCAAGAACGTGAACTCGATCCGATTTGTCGCGCAGGCGATCGACTACGAAGCCCGCCGCCAGATCGAGGTGCTGGAGGAGGGCGGGACTATCCGCCAGGAAACCCGGCTGTTCGATTCCAATCGCGGTGTCACGCGGACCATGCGATCGAAGGAGGAGGCGCATGATTACCGCTACTTCCCCGATCCCGATCTGCTGCCGCTCGAAATCTCCGACGACTGGATCGAGCGCGTCCGCGCCTCTATGCCGGAACTGCCGGATGCGCGCGAAGCCCGCTATGTCGGCGAGTTCGGCCTGTCGCGCTATGACGCCCAGGTGCTGGTCGCGGAGAAGGAGACGGCCGTCTATTTCGAGGCAGTGGCTGAGGGCCGCGACGCCAAGTTGGCCGCGAACTGGGTGACGAGCGATCTGTTCGGCGCGCTGAACAAGCTTGGAGTTGGCATCGAAGACTCGCCGATCAAGGCATCGTCGCTTGGCGGGCTGATCGACCTCATCTCCGACGGCACGATTTCCGGCAAGATCGCCAAGGACGTGTTCCAGCTGATGCTCGAAACCGGGCAGGAGGCGAAGGCGATCGTCGAGGAGCGGGGACTGCGCCAGGTTACCGATACCGGCGCCATCGAAGCCGCGATCGATGCGGTGCTGGCCGCCAATGCCGACAAGGTTGCGGAATATCGTAGCGGCAAGGACAAGCTGTTCGGCTTCTTCGTCGGCCAGATCATGAAGGCGACCGGCGGCAAGGCCAATCCCGCCGCGCTCAACGACCTGCTACGCGCCAAGTTATCCGGTTAGCAGCGTTGACACGCCGCATCTGACCCAATAGAACCGCTCCCGTATACGCCGTGGAACTTTAGCCTGCGTATTCGGCGGAAGGGTGGCCGAGTGGCTGAAGGCGGCGGTTTGCTAAACCGCTAATCGGAGTAATCCGATTCGAGGGTTCGAATCCCTTCCCTTCCTCCATTTTATATGGAAAATGCCGAGTGAAATCAGTGAGTTGGCCGGAGTAACCTCCGGTCAACCCACCGTTTACCCTGCGCTTGTCAGCGTTTGCCGTGGCAAACCAGACTACGGTGCGCTGTCGAAAAACTTGTCGTTTATATCCGAGAGGCGGACCCAACCTGCGGCGCGGAAATCATTTCTGCGCATGATGCTTTGGACAAAGATCATGTCGTTTTCGCGCTGGCCGCAGCCGATGAAACTATAGGCGCCCAGGGAAAAGCTCGATGGCTCGTCGGCATCAGGCTGGCGCCTCAAGGGGACGCGATGATCGCTGGTTCGGCAGATGGATGACCATTTCGTCGGTGTCTTAAGGGTCAGATGAAAATCGGACGTGATCGTCGGCCAGACGGCGTCGCATCCGGCATAAGGCGTACCTTCAGCCAGCTTCATGTCCATGCCATCGGCGGTTGGCGTCAGCACGCCGCCGATATGCTGATTGCCGCCCTCTGATCGCCAGGGTCGCCAGGTGTCGATATCGACTGGATTGACGCCATCGGCATGACCGCTAAAGACAATGTCGCAGCGCGATTGACCCGCACTTGGCGAGTTCCCCGACAGATATCCCTCGATATCACCGTTCTCGGTAATCGCGACGATGGCGCTGAGCGCCTCGTGTTCGTAAAGGCCTGATTGCGGGTCGACCGGCTTTGGCGCCGGCTCCTCGGCGGCTTGCAGGGCTGCAGCAACTGGCTGCTCAGGCGATGCGCTCTCTTGGTCGCTGCCGGTCTGGTTAGCCGGCGCCGATACCGCCACGGTCGCAGTCGTGACATAGAGTGCCGTGAGCAGCATGATCAGCGTTCGCATGATGGCGAGTATGTGCATAGTCTTCGAGACAGGTACCAGAAACGTGACGGGTCACGGCTGCCTTGTTAGCACTGGATGATCGGGGGCGCGACGATTGTTCATGCCCGCAACCGTCATTGCCTATTGTCCCGCGCCTCAGATCGCGGGAGAGTAGCGGCATCGGGCCGCTTTTGATGGATATTTCGAAGATAGCGAGGGGCTGCGATGTTCGGAGTGACGGCGTTGGAGCTGGCGCGACTTCAATTCGCGTTCACGGTCTCCTTCCACATCCTGTTTCCGGCCATCACGATCGGCCTAGCCAGCTATCTGGCGGTGCTAGAGGCGTTGTGGCTGTGGCGCAAGGATCCGGTCTATCGCAGCCTCTATCAATTCTGGTCGCGCATCTTCGCCGTCAATTTTGCCATGGGCGTCGTGTCCGGGCTGGTGATGGCCTATGAGTTTGGTACGAATTGGAGCTATTTCTCGGCCTTTGCCGGCGGCGTCACGGGACCGTTACTGACCTATGAGGTCCTGACCGCGTTCTTCCTTGAGGCGGGGTTTCTGGGTGTTGCCCTGTTCGGTTGGAACAAGGTCGGGCCGGGTTTGCATTTCTTCGCAACGCTGATGGTGGCGGCGGGCACGCTGGTCTCGACCACCTGGATTCTCGCGTCGAACAGCTGGATGCAGACGCCGCAGGGTTATGAGATCGTTGCCGGCCGGGTCGTTCCGACCGACTGGTTCGCAGTCATCTTCAATCCGTCTTTTCCCTTCCGCCTCGCCCATATGACGGTTGCGGCTTATCTCGCGACCGCCCTGTTTGTCGGGGGGGCTGGCGCCTGGCATCTGTTGAAGGGGCGGGACGATGAACGGGTCCGCACCATGCTGTCGATGGCGATGTGGATGATGCTGCTCGTGGCGCCCGTCCAGATCTTCCTCGGCGACGCGCACGGCCTCAATACGTTGGAGCATCAGCCGGCGAAGATCGCCGCGATTGAGGGGCATTGGGAGAATATCCCCGGTGAGAACGTGCCGCTCATTCTGTTCGGCTGGCCAGACATGGCAGCGGAGACGACGCGTTTCGCGCTTGAATTGCCTGATCTCGGCAGTTTGATTCTAACCCACCATCTTGATGGCCGCATCCCAGGACTGAAGGAATTCGCGGCCGAGGACCGGCCCAACTCCACCGTGATCTTCTGGACCTTCCGGATCATGGTTGGCCTCGGCATGCTCATGCTGCTGCTGGGGGTGTGGAGCGCCTGGCTGCGCATCCGCAGCAAGCTCTTCCAGGTGCGGCTTTTCCTGCGTTTTGCCATCGCGATGGGGCCGGCGGGGCTGCTCGCCATTCTGGCCGGATGGATCACGACGGAGATGGGGCGGCAGCCCTGGGTAGTGTACGGCGTCATGCGGACCCGGGACGCGGTATCAAACCATTCCGTTTTGGCGCTGAGCACCAGTCTGATGATTTTTGTGGTGATGTATTTCTTCGTCTTTGGGACGGGCATAATCTACATGCTGAAGCTTGTCGCCAAGGGGCCTGAGGCCTATCAGCCGCCCGCCGAAGGCGACGGCCTACATGGATATCCGCCCGACCAGCGGCCTTCGCGCCCTCTGTCGGCCATTCCCAACACCGCGATCGATATCGGCACAGGAGACTGACCGGCATGGGCATCGATCTTCCGGTTATCTGGGCCGTCATCATCGCCTTTGGCTTGATGATGTATGTGATCATGGATGGGTTCGATCTTGGCATCGGCATCCTGTTCCCGTTCGTGGCCGACCGTACCGATCGCGACACCATGGTGAATACGGTCGCACCGGTCTGGGACGGTAATGAAACGTGGCTGGTGCTGGGCGGTGCTGCCTTGCTTGCCGCGTTCCCGCTCGCCTATTCGGTTTTGCTGAGCGCGCTTTACCTGCCGCTCATCCTGATGCTCGCCGGGCTGATCTGGCGCGGTGTCGCGTTCGAGTTCCGCTTCAAGGCGGATGAGGCGCATAAGCCGTTCTGGGACAAGGCCTTCGCCTGGGGTTCTTATATTGCGACGGTATCGCAGGGCGTCTGCCTCGGCGCCTTCATCAACGGGTTCGAGGTGACCGGGCCATCCTATGAGGGCGGCGTTTTCGACTTTCTGACGCCGTTCAGCCTGTTTACCGGACTGGGCCTCGTCGTGGCCTATGCGTTGCTCGGATGCACCTGGCTCATCATCAAGACAGAAGGCGCCTTGCAACAACGCATGTATGCCTTGGCCCGGCCGCTGACGGTGGCGCTGCTGGCGGTCATCTGGATTGTCAGCATGTGGACGCCGCTTGCCCATCCTGATGTCGCTGATCGCTGGTTCAAGCTGCCGAATCTGGTGTTTTTTGCTCCCGTTCCGTTGCTTGTCCTTGGCTGTGCCGTGGCGATGCTGCGCGCCTTGTCACGTCAGGCGCATGCGGCACCATTCCTGCTCGCGCTCGCCATCTTGTTTTTAGGCTATAGCGGCCTTGCCATCAGCCTGTGGCCGAACATCATTCCGCCCAGCATTTCCATCCGCGAGGCAGCGGCTCCGCCAGAGAGCATGGGCTTTGCCTTGGTCGGCGCGCTGTTCATCATCCCGTTCATCCTGACTTATACGGCCTGGTCCTATTACGTGTTCCGGGGGAAGGTCAGGGCCGGCGAGGGCTATCACTGATGCAAGGGCGGGGCTGGCTTAGCCGTACCGGATGGTTCGTGGCGTTGTGGACCGGCAGCGTCATGGCGCTGCTCGTGGTGGCCTTGCTGTTCCGCTTTGCCATGAACGCCGCTGGACTCACGTCCAGCTAGGGTCTGATCGGCTCCTAGTCTTCGCTTTCGATATTCGGCAGCAGGACTGTCAGCAACCCTAGCAACGGCAGGAAAGAACAGACGCGGTAGACGAATTCGATACTGGTCAAATCGGCCAACTCGCCCAGAACTCCGGCACCGATGCCGCCCATGCCGAAGGCAAAGCCGAAGAACAGCCCCGACACCATGCCGACCCGGCCTGGCATCAGCTCCTGCGCATAAACGACGATCGCCGAAAAGGCAGAGGCGATAACGACGCCGATGATCGTGCTGAGGATGATCGTCGTGGTCAGTCCGACATAGGGCAGGGCCAGCGCGAAGGGCACGATGCCGAGGATCGACACCCAAATCACCGTCTTGCGCCCGATCCTGTCACCGATCGGGCCGCCGGCGATCGTGCCGACGGCAGTGGCGGCCAGGAACACGAACAGGCATAGCTGGGCCGTCCGTTCGGTCAGCTGAAAGCGATCGAGCAGGTAGAAGATGTAGTAGTTGGTGATGCTGGCGAGATAGAAATACTTCGAGAAGACCAGGGTCAGCAGCACCGCAACAGCGATTCCCACCTGCCGTCGCGACAGGGTTGCGTGCCTAACAGGCATGACGCGCTTTGCCGTCCGCGTCGACGCGTGGATTTGGTACCACCGGCCGAGTGCGGTCAGGATGCTCATTCCACCAAGCGCCGCGATGGCAAACCAGGCAAGGCTGCTCTGTCCGCGTGGCAGGATGAAGAAGGCTGCCAGCAGCGGTCCCAGCGCCGAACCGACATTGCCGCCGACCTGAAACAGCGATTGCGCGAGGCCATGGGCGCCGCCGGAAGCGAGTCTGGCGATGCGCGACGCCTCCGGATGGAAGACCGACGAGCCGACGCCCATCAGCATGGCACCCAGCAGGAGTGCCATATAGTTCGGCGCAAACGCCAGAATCATCAGGCCAACCAGCGTCGAGCCCATGCCAAAGGGCAGAGAGTACGGCTGCGGTCGGCGATCGGTATAAAGGCCGATAACCGGCTGCAACAATGACGCCGTGATCTGGTAGGTCAGGCTCAGAAGGCCGATCTGTCCAAAGCTGAGATCAAATCCACCCTTCAGAATGGGATAGATGGCCGTCAACAGCGACTGCATCATGTCGTTCAGCAGATGGCAGACACTGATCGCGCCCAGAACCGAGAACGCGGTTGCGCTGGATTTAGATCGGCTGATGACGGCTTCGGTCACAGGACAACTACCCTTCCTCGCACCTTTAGATATGGTCCGATTTCACGGTTCAATTTGAACCGATCAGACCCATGGCGCCGCGCAACGATACGGTGAGCCCGCACCGCCCGCAATCACACCCGGGCAAGTGACCTATGCGCTCAGATCATGACTCTGCGGGAAAATCAGCTGATAGCTTTGCTGCGATCACGGGGTAGCCGCCCGGACAGGATCGCTGCGATCAGACCACATGCAGCCGCGAAGCTGAGCCACACAGCGGGTATGGCTTTGTTACCCGAGATTTCGATCAGATAGGTTGCAAGCGCCGGTGTGAACCCGCCGATGCAGGTTGCAAGGCTATATGCGAGCGAGAAGCCAGCGGTGCGAACATCCACCGGCATGATCTCGGTCAGATAGACCACCATCGCGCCGTTATAGCCGCCATAAAGGAAGGACAGCCATAATTCGACGATCAGCAGTCGGCTGAAGGACGGCTCTGCGACCAGCCAGGACAAAGCCGGATAGGCCGTTAGTATGGTCAGGATCGTGTAGGCGATCAAAATCGGCCGCCGGCCGATACGGTCCGATAACGCGCCGAGGGTTGGCAGCCAAATCAGATTGGAGAAGCCGACACAGGCAGTCACGATCAAGCTGTCGATTGCGGCCAGTTTCAGCACTTCCTTGCCATAGGTCGGTGTGTACGCGGTGATCAGATAGAACGAGACGGTGGTCATGGTGACCATCAGCATACCGATCGATACCAACCGCCAGTTGGCCACCATCGATGCAAAGATCTGCTGCGTCGTCGGCTTGGTCTTCCGCGCCAGGAACTCCTGCGTCTCCTGCAGTGACCGGCGGATCATGAACAGGAAGGGCACAATGGCGCAGCCGATCAGGAACGGAATGCGCCAGCCCCAGCTTGCCATTTGTTCGGCCGGCAGCGCAGCGCTGATGCCAATGCCAATGGCCGACGCGAAGATCACCGCAACCTGCTGGCTGCCTGATTGCCAACTGACATAGAAGCCCTTGTGTCCTGGCGTCGCGATTTCAGACAGATACACCGATACACCGCCAAGCTCGACACCAGCGGAAAATCCCTGGAGCAGGCGACCGGCGACGACGATAAGCGGTGCCAGCAATCCGATTGTCTCATAGCCCGGCATGAGCGAGGTCGATAGCGTGCCGATCGACATCAGGCCGAGCGTCAGCAGAAGCCCGACCCGTCTGCCATGCGTATCGATATAAGCGCCCAGGATGATCGCCCCCAATGGGCGCATCAGAAAACCGGCCCCAAAGGTCATCAGCGACAGCATCAGCGAGGCAAAATCGCTATCGGTCGGGAAGAAGACGCGGCCGATCGCGCTGGCGTAATAACCGAAAACAAAAAAGTCATACATTTCCAGGAAGTTACTGCTGGCAACCCGGATGACGCCCAGGATCTTCTTCTCGGCCGTCGTGTCAGCCAGGCTCATCCGACCGGCACCTTTCTTGGAAGTCGGCTACGGCGCGCTACAGACCGAACGTAGCACAGCCCGCTTGCTTTCGGCGTCGCGGATACTGTCGAACATTTCGCCGGTTCGCTGATATTCAATCTCATTCAGAAGTGCTATTGTGTCACCTTGTTCCTTCCGGACTTCGAAATGGAACAGCGTGGGGCCGCGCAGCGTCGCCTTCACCGTAAAGCCGGCAGGTCCGTTGCGCTCGATCGTCACCTTGTTGTCTTGTGCGTTGCCTGGCGAATTCCAGTTCTTGAGACAAACGAGAAGCGCTTGCACACGCTGGCCGGTATCCGGTTTGCCGCGCTCCATCTCGATAGTGGCATTCGCAAATTCGTTTTCGCCTACCGGCGCCGCAAGCGCTCCGCTTGTAAGGGAAATTGCAGAAAATACAGCAACTACCGCTAGATATATCGATGTTCGGAGCATGTTTTTGACCTCAATACCCGGGGACGATCTTCAGGGTTTTGTAATAGAGATAGCAGGTTAATCAGTCTTTCCGATTGCAAATACGCATGCATTGACGTAGATCAACCGTTTATAAAGACAGAAAATACAACTAGATTTGCAGGTGGTGTCGGAATAATGCTTTCCATTTTCCTCGGACTACAACGATAGGAAAGATATAGATCACAACAAACAAGTAGCGTTCTGGTCATTTGTTACTTATCGGCTGTCGACTC
>CAIZEE010000756.1 GCA_903931835.1 uncultured Elstera sp. | reverse complement strand
GTGTTTTCGCTTTGTGACGCCCAATTGGATGGGTTTCGGCCAGCAAGTACTCCAGGATTTTGCGCGGGTCGATGCGCGCATGCAATGCGTTGGGCAGCATGTTGGGCGGGCAAGCAAGCAAAGGCAACGGCGTGCCCGGCTATGCGGCAACCGATGACTCGTAAACGCTCCGAGTGTGCGCCGCGCCAACCTGGGTACGTCGGTACATATGCGTCGCTGCGTCGCGCTTTTCGTTCGACGCGTCGAAACCCCCATCCGACTGCGCTCATATCGACCCGCCACGCTTGCCTGATATGCATACATTGTGCATACTTTTGGCATGCCCGTCGATTTTGATCCCGAGAAGGCAGCCGCGAATGATGCCAAGCATGGTGTGTCCTTTGCCGAGGCCGAATCGGTCCTGTTCGATCCCATGGGACTCACGCGAGAGGACGATGCGGCAGAACGCGAAGCCCGCTTCGTGACACTTGGGCTTGGCGCACTTGGCCGCATCCTCGTCGTGGTCTGGACGGAGCGTGGCGATGATTACCGGTTGATATCCGCCAGGGTCGCGACCTCAACGGAGCGAACAAGATATGAAGGATGAATACGACTTCTCAGTGGCCAAGCAAGGCGCCGTGATCGGGCCGACCGGAAAGACGCGCATTACCATCTACATCGATGACGATGTCCTGGCTAAGTTTCGCAGCAAGGCAGAAACAGAAGGTCTCGGATACCAGACGCTGATCAATTCGGCACTGCGACTGGCTACGGCCCCCGAGGCTGCCCCGTTGACCGCAGAGGGGCTGCGCCTTGTGCTGCGCGAGGAATTGCAGGCCGCCGGATACCGCGTGCAGCCGGGTGGCACAGCAGGTTCCTCAGGATGCGCCTGAGCGCTACTCCGCAAGGCGCTTGAAGAACAGCGCGAACGCAGCCGCCCCGCTTCGGCAAGATTCCCGGATTCGGTCGACGTCCAGTGGTCGCGTGCGCTTGATGACGGCATCGCCTTCAGGTCCATGCTTCCACGCCGCACCGCTTCTGATCTTGCGTGCGCGGGAAGCCTGTGGACTCAACCGGAAAACGCGTAATCCACCGTCAGCGGCGCGTGGTCCGAGTAGCGCTGGTCCTTGTAGACGCTGCCGCTTTTTACGGTGGCCGCGATGCCCGGTGTGGCCACTTGATAGTCGATGCGGCACAAAACCGTCATTCATCGACATACCCGGCCTCACTTTGGGCGCGGACTGCCAGTAAAAATACGGTATCCAAGGGCTCGATGTATTCGTATAAGGCGAGATAGCCGTGGGAGCGACGACCGATCACGAGTTCGCGACGTCCTCCCTTGGCAAGGCGACCAATCAAGGGATTGTGCTGCAGGACATCGATTGCCTGAATGATTTCGAGGATTCGATCTGCCGGATCAGGCACATCAAACTTGTGCAGATGGTCGATGATCCGATCGAAGTCCTCCTGAGTCTCAGGCGCCAGTTCGATCCGCGTCACCGTCAGCGGTCGGGTGTCCGTGACTTGGGAGGAGTGGCCGCTTTCCCCAAGGCGCGTTGCTCCAGGTAATTCCGCATGTCGGACCACGCGATCGTCTTGCCGCCGGCGATGATCGCG
>CAIZEE010000755.1 GCA_903931835.1 uncultured Elstera sp. | reverse complement strand
TTACCCAGAATTAGATCAGTATAGTGTCCCCGGAATTCCTTTATTCTGATGAGCCGCCCTTGCTCGTGGCCCTAGAGTTTGTGCCCGGTATGATTTGGGTCACGTTTTGGATTTGGATCAGTCGGGCCGTCAGAGCGGAAGTCTCACGCCGAAGATGACGAGCGTGATGCGATAGGCTCATGTCCCCCCATGAATGTGCTGCGGATTTCGCTCGCGACCCGCCCCCAAAACTCCCTGGCTTTCCGCCCGCCCCCTTTCTATGTATGCTCTCAGCCTCTTTTTTCGGGTCGGCAAGGTTTAAGGCTGGTTTGTGATGTCTCAGAAATGGTCCCCGGCGGTTTGGCGCGAACATCAGGCGCATCAGATGCCGGAATATCCCGATGCGGGCGAACTCGCCAAGGCGGAGGCGGTCTTGCGCTCCTATCCGCCGCTGGTCTTCGCCGGTGAGGCGCGGCGGCTGAAGACGAATCTCGCTCGCGTGGCAGAGGGCAAGGCGTTTCTGCTGCAGGGAGGTGATTGCGCTGAGAGCTTTGCCGAGTTTGCCGCCGATAATATCCGCGACACGTTCCGGGTGATCCTGCAGATGGCGGTCATCATGACCTTTGGCGGCGGCCTGCCGGTGGTGAAGCTAGGCCGCATGGCCGGCCAGTTCGCCAAGCCGCGGTCGGAGCCGATCGAGACGCGCGATGGCGTGACCCTGCCCACCTATCGCGGCGATATCGTCAACGGCTATGATTTCACAGCCGAGCAGCGCGTGCCCGATCCGCAGCGCATGGTGCAGGCCTACACGCAATCCGCCGCGACGCTGAACCTGCTGCGCGCCTTCGCCACTGGCGGTTTCGCCGATCTGCATGGGGTCCATCGCTGGACCCTGGGCTTTGTCGCGCGCAGTGCTGCGGGGGAGCGATACCGTGACCTTGCCAACCGCATCGGCGATTGCCTGGCCTTCATGGAGGCCTGTGGCCTGACGCCGGAAGTGACACCGCAAATCCGCGAGACCGAGTTCTTCACCAGCCATGAGGCCTTGCTGCTGGGCTATGAGGAGGCGCTGACCCGCGTCGATAGCCTGACCGGCGATTGGTATGATTGCTCGGCGCATTTCGTCTGGATCGGCGACCGCACGCGTCAGCTTGATGGTGCGCATGTCGAATTCATGCGCGGCATCAAGAATCCGATCGGTCTGAAGGCCGGCCCGACGCTTGATCCCGAAGATTTGCTGCGGCTGATCGACAAGCTGAACCCGGCGAATGAGGCCGGTCGTCTGACCGTGATCACGCGCATGGGCTCGGACAAGATCCAGCGCCATCTGCCGGCTCTGCTGCGCGCCGTCAAGCGCGAGGGCCGCAATGTCGTCTGGGCGTCGGACCCGATGCATGGCAACACGATCAAATCGTCGAATGGCTATAAGACGAGGCCCTTCGATCGGATTATCGGCGAGATCCGGGACTTCTTCCAGATCCACCGGGCCGAGGGCACTCAGGCCGGCGGCGTGCATTTGGAGTTAACCGGGCGTGATGTCACCGAATGTCTGGGCGGTGCCCAGGCGATCGATGAGGTTGATCTGACCCGCAGCTACGATACGCAATGCGATCCCAGGCTTAACGGCGCGCAAGCGATCGAACTCGCCTTTTTGATCGCCGAAGCGTTAAAGGCTGAACATGATCAGCAGCGCTTGGCTGCGGCCAGCTAAGCGCCAAGACCTTCGTCTCCAGATTGAGTGTCCGGTAACGCCATGACCCTGTCCGCCGATCTCGACGCGATCCCGCAGCAATCGGACGCCTATTTCCTGAAAACCAAGGAAATCGTCGCGCAGCATGGCGACCAGACGGTCACCTATGTCGTGTTCATGCGGCGGCCGGTGATCTTCACGCCGAAACTCGCGGTCGATTGGCTGAATTCGGTGG
>CAIZEE010000754.1 GCA_903931835.1 uncultured Elstera sp. | reverse complement strand
GGGCAATATCCAACGCCTCGGCGTCTGAGGCGATGCGACGGACCGGCGCTGGCGGACGCGGCAGCATCAGCGGGCGCGCAGCCGCCGCACGACCAGATCGCCGGCAAACTGGACCAGGCAGACCATGGCGATCAGCACAGCGACGACGACGATCATGACGGTAGTGTCGAAGCGCTGATAGCCATAGCGAATCGCCATATCGCCCAGCCCGCCGGCTCCCACAGCACCGGCCATCGCCGAGGCGCCGATCATGCTGACGATGGTGATCGTGAACCCGCCGGCAATGCCGGGCAGCGCTTCGGGTATCAGCACATGGCGCACAATGTGCCAGCGGCGGCAGCCGATCGCCTGTGCCGCCTCGATCAGCCCCTTATCCACCTCGCGCAGGCTGACCTCGGCGATGCGGGCAAAGAACGGCGTGGCACTGATCGCGAGCGGCACGGCCGCCGCCCAAACGCCGATCGTGGTGCCTGTGATCAATCGAGTGAACGGCAAAAGAGCGACCAGCAGCACGATGAAGGGTGTCGCGCGAAAGCCGTTGACCAGCCCACCCAGGAGACGATGGGTGCGGGGTGCCGAGATCAGACCGCCAGGGCCTGAGAGGACCAGGAAAACCGCCATGGGCAATCCGGCGACGAAGGCGACCATAGCCGACAGCCCGACCATCGAGGCGGTATCAAGGACGGCCTGCAGAAGACGCTCATACATCGCCGGCGACATAACCCAGTATCCTTATGGCATGCGCCAGCGGCGCCGCAGCTTCGAAAACTTTCTGAGACGTAGCCTCGCCAACCAGGACGAGGTGCCCGTAGACATGGCCCTGGACGCGGTCCAGCGTGCTTTGCACCAATCGAGCGCGTCCGCGGAACAGGCCGGCGATCTTGTCCAGATCGGGCTCAAGGCCGCCCTCGCCCGAATACACCAGCTCGACGACGGTAGACCACCGTCCGGCACCATCAGGAGCGGAGACGAGGCGCGCCTGGATATCCGCGGGCAACTCCCGCTCGAGCGGTCGTAACAGCGCTTTGGTGGCGGAATGAACGGGATTGCCAAAGACCTGCCAGGTCGACCCAGCCTCCGCAATCCTGCCTTGGTCGAGAACCAGGACCCGGTCGCAAATCTCACGCGCCACGGTCATCTCATGCGTGATCAGGATGATGGTCAGGCCGAACCGCCGGTTGATGTCGCGCAAGAGCGCCAGAATCGACACCGTCGTCTCGGGATCGAGTGCTGACGTCGCCTCGTCGCACAGCAGAATTTCCGGCCGGTGGATTAACGCGCGCGCGATGCCGACCCGCTGTTTCTGGCCGCCCGACAAGCGCGACGGATAGGTTTGCTCCTTACCCTCCAACCCAACCAGACCCAGTACATCGGCGACACGCCGTTCGATCGCCTCGCGGGGCACACCCGCGACAATCAATGGAAGAGCGACATTGCCCCAGACCGTCTTGGCCGATAGCAGGTTGAAATGCTGAAAGATCATGCCGATGCGCCGGCGCAGCACGACGAGCCCATCCTCGTCCAGCGCCGCGATATCCTCGCCATCCACCAGCACCCGGCCATGGCTCGGCCGTTCGAGGCGATTGATCGTGCGCAGCAGGCTGGATTTGCCGGCACCGCTGCGCCCGATGATGCCGAAGATCGAGCCGGGTGGGATCTCGAACGAAACGTCCTGTAGCGCCTCGACCGTTCCTGCCGCCGACCGATAGACCTTACCGACGCGCTCGAACACCACCGATCCGCCCGCCGCCGGACGCCGGTCTTCCGGCGCGGCGATCGGCCGGGCGGCCACCATATCCATGACTACCACGCGAGAGTGTAGAGCTTGGGATCGTTAGCGAAGGCCTTGGAGATAGCCTCCTTTACCTTTGGCGAGCGGTGATAAATCTCAACGATCTTTTTGAGGGCGGGGCTATCGGCCCGGTCGCGCCGTGCCGTGAAGATGATGGCGAACTGCTTGTCGTCAATGCCGGTATAGATCAGCCCACTGCTCGGATCGAAAGCCTTGGCGGCGACGATGAAATGCGGGTAGCCAAGGGCAAGGTCGACGTCGGGCGTGATGC
Organism: uncultured Elstera sp.; assembly: GCA_903931835.1. Lineage (GTDB taxonomy): Bacteria > Pseudomonadota > Alphaproteobacteria > Elsterales > Elsteraceae > CAIZEE01. Next base: position 2,527 of record CAIZEE010000754.1, on the reverse strand, counting down.
GCACCAGCTGCGGACCTTCGACCTCCTTGAACGTGACGTGTTTTGGGTTGTCGATGATATCGTCAATCGAGCCCTTGAAGCCCACGCCGTCCTTCAGCTTGATCAGGCCGCCTCTTTGCAGCAGCAGCAGACCGCGGCCCTGGTTGACCGGATCGTTTGCGATCGCGACCAAAGCTCCGTTCGGCACACTGGCGAAATCCTTATGCTTTAAGGAATAAATGCCGATGTTGGACAGGATGCCCACGCCTACCGGCACGAGGTCATAGCCGCGCTGGGCAATCGCGTTGTCCAGGAAGGGCTTGTGCTGGAAGTAGTTAAGGTCAATGTCGCCGGCCTGGAGCGCGACATTGGGTGTGGTCCAGTCGCTGAACTCCACCAGTTTGACATCCAGCCCCTCGGCCTTCGCCTCGGGAATGAGCGCTTCAACCGAGTCGGCATAGGCGCCGGGGACGACGCCGATTTTGATCGTCTCAGCGCGAGCGGGCCCTACGGAAACGATCCATGCCGCGAAGAGGATGAGAGACAAGGCGAGTTTCATAGAATTATCCATGGAAAAGTTGTATAATTTGTGCATACGACACTATAGTCGTGTACATAATAGGAAATCAAATGGGATGAGATGTCCCAACACGGCCGCGGGGTTCACATTTCCTGGCGCACCCGGAACGCACGAAGAATCATGTGGTAAATTACCATACCATCAAATTATTATGGAGAATGATAAATATAACATATCGTTTTTGTTATATTGAGAGATCAGCCGCTTTCAGGCCATGTGCTCGTGAGGGAAAAGATGAGACGCTTATCGTGGAAGTGGTTCCTGGTCGCCTTGCTGGCGGCAATGCAAGGGGCCCCGACGGCGGCTCGCGCTGCAGACTCGGTGAAGCTCGATTATGCCTATTACAATCCGGTCAGCCTGCTGCTGAAAAAGCAGGGATGGCTTGAGCAGGATTTGGCGGCCAAGGGCATCACCGTCACCTGGGTGTTGAGCCTCGGCAGCAATAAGGCACTGGAATATCTGAGCGGATCGAGCCTCGATTTTGGTTCCACGGCGGGGGCTGCCGCCCTGATCGGCCGGGCGAACGGCAATCCGATCAAGACGGTCTATGTCTATGCGCATTCGGAATGGACGGCGCTGGTCACGACCAAGGACTCGACCATTCAAACCCTGAAAGACCTGAAGGGCCGCAAAGTGGCGGTCACGCGCGGGACAGATCCTTTCATCTTCCTGCTGCGCTCGCTTGCCAGCGTCGGCCTGACCGACAAGGATCTGACGCTGGTTCCGCTGCAACATAATGACGGCAGATCGGCGCTGGACCGCGGCGATGTCGACGCCTGGGCGGGGCTTGATCCCTATATGGCGCAGGCGGAACTGGAGAGCGGCGACCGGCTGTTCTTTCGCAATCCGAATTTCAACAGCTTCGGCGCGCTCAATGTGCGCGAAGACTTTGCACAGGCCCATCCGGAGCTCGTCGAACTGGTCTTGCGCGATTACGAACGGGCACGGCTCTACGCACTCGACCACCGAGCTGAGCTTGCGACGATCCTGGCCGAAGCCGCCAAGCTCAGTCCCGAAGTCGCCGCCCGCCAGTTGGAGCGCACCGATCTCAGCGACTCGACCCTCGGCGCGCACCAGCTCGAAGCGGTTACGGCCGCGGGTGACGTGCTGAAGGCAAGCGGGATCATCCCGGCCACGGTCGACGTCCCAACAGTGGCGCGTGAGCTTATTGATCCGCGATTCCGCGAGAAATTAGCAGGCCGATAGGGCACCGGATTGGTTGATCTGGAGATCAGCGCGCCGACCGATGTGCGACAACCGGCCATAGGCTTTCCGCGCTCAAGGTTATTGCGGTTCGGCGTAGGGAGACGCGCTGTGGGATTGGGCCTGCCCGCCCTGATACTCGCATTATGGTATGGCGTGACGGCGCTGGGGTTGGTGCGCCCGAATTTGCTGCCATCCCCCCTCGCCGTCTTCGACACAATCTGGGGGCTCGCCCTCGACGGCAGCCTGCTCCATCACGTGATGGCGACGTTGAGCCGGACGGCGGCGGGTTTTGCGCTCGGCGTGGCGGCCGGCACGGTGCTTGGCGCACTGACCGGTTATTCAAGGCTGCTGCGCAATCTGGTCGATCCGACCATCCAAGGGCTGCGGAGCATACCATCGATCGCCTGGGTGCCGCTCTTCATCTTGTGGCTTGGCATCGCCGAACGGTCCAAAATCGCACTGATCGGCCTTGGCGTCTTCTTCCCGGTCTACCTCAACCTGATGAGTGCGATCGGCAATCTCGACCGGAAACTGATCGAGGTCGGCCGCGCCTTCCGGCTCGATGGCTGGCGCATGATCGTGCGGATTCAGGTGCCCGCTGCCCTGCCGGGTTACGTGGTCGGTCTGCGTAGTGGACTGGGGTTAGGCTGGATGTTCGTCGTCGCGGCCGAGCTGATGGGTGCCAGCGAAGGCATTGGATTCCTGATGGTCGACGGCCAGGCGACCGGCAGGACGCCGCTTATCGTCGGAGCGCTACTGCTG
>CAIZEE010000753.1 GCA_903931835.1 uncultured Elstera sp. | reverse complement strand
CGGCTGCCGCCAATAAGACGTTCTGGAGTGCCGCCTCGGCGGGCGATGGCCTGACCAAGCTGAAGCCCGGCAGCCCGTTCCTCTATATCGCCGAGCGTGGCGTCAGCGCCACCCAGCATCACTCGGGCACGCTGGTCGATCAAATCGATCTGCACACCTGGGTCACCATGTCGATCCAGCGCGCGGTCGATGAAATCTCGAATCGACTGCAGGGTGGTTTGGCCGTGCTCGCCACGGTCGGCTCGACGGCGCCGTTCGTCGGTCTGTTCGGTACGGTGTGGGGCATCTATCACGCGCTGACCGCCATCGGCCTGGCCGGTCAGGCCTCGATCGACAAGGTCGCGGGCCCGGTCGGTGAAGCGCTGATCATGACCGCCATCGGCCTCGCCGTCGCGGTGCCGGCGGTGCTTGGCTATAACTGGCTGGTCCGTCGCAACAAGGGTGCGATGGAGAAGGTTAAGACCTTCAGCTCCGATTTGCACTCGGTCTTGCTCAGCGGCACGCGAGTCGGCCTCAAGGCCAAATAACGGCCTGACGTCGCTCGACATACGAAACCCGTCATGGCGCATGATCCGTGGGCCATGACGGGTTTTTTCTTGAATGCCTGACTTTCGCGCCCTTGCTCTGGCGCTGCCGAACGCCGTCGAGGGGGCGCATTTCGGCGCCCCCGATTTCCGGGTCAACGGCAAGATATTCGCCCAGTTGACGCAGGACGGGACGCTCGGCCTCGTCAAATTATCGCCCGAAATCCAGCAATGGGCGGTCGCCACATATCCTGATATCTGCTGGGTTGAACCAAGCTGGGGCCGCTACGGCTGGACCCGGTTTGATTGGCAGGCCGTGCCCGGGGATATCGTCATCGATCTGCTGCGCCATTCTTGGCGTCTGGTGGCGCCTAAGAAGATGCATGGGTTGTTGGCGGGGTGAGCTTCATCGGCCGTGCCATCCCCCCCTCTCCCGACCAATGGGGCAGAGAGGGGAAGATAGTTGCTCCCGCACTCCTCTTCGCCCCGGGGGGCGGAGAGGCTGGGTGAGGTGGGGGGGCTTTAAGTGGGCAGCTTCGCTCGTTTGAGCACCAGCCGCGTCACGGCATCGCGGATGCGGTCGGCGGCGGGTTTGCGGTAGTCGTAGATCGCCTTCTCGTCGATATGGCGGATCAGCATGGTGGCGTTACATTCGAACAGCACCAGCTCGCCCGATGGCATTATGCCGAAATCGACGCCGAAGAAATCGAGCGTCACGCGGCGGCCGATCTCATCCAGTGCAGCCATGGCAGTGGCGCCGAGATGGCTCTGGCAATTCTCCAGATAGTCCAGCTCCTCCGCCCTGAAATCAGAGCGCTCGGCCATGTTCGTGCGGAAATAATGCACCAGCCAGTCATCGCCGATCGCCAGGTGATAGGGGAATTTCTCCCCCTCGACGAAGACCAGACGGTATTTGCGGTATTGCCCGTCGGCGGAGCGGAAATCGACGAACCGCGTCAGATAGAAATCGCCGTCGCTGTCGGGCTTATAGGTGGCGAGTTCGATCGCGTTGTCGAGCTTGACGATCGCCTCGCCGCCATGGCTGCCAGTCGGGCGGATCAGCAAGGGCGTGCGCAAAGCTGCCGCCTCCCCGATCAGCGTCGCCGACGAACACCGCCTGGTCACCGGCACCACCGCACCCTCAATGCCGCTTAAGCGTTCGGCCATATGCTCGCGCGTCGTCTGGCCGATCTCAGATGGCGGGTTGATCACCGGCACGGTCGTCAACTTCGCCACCAGACCGGCCGCGATGCCAAGCGCCGGGCCGGCGAGATCGGCATCGCTGATCGTGTTGAACAGAAGGTCGAAGCTCGCCGCCATGCGCTCCGGCGGATAGGGATATCCGGGCAGGATATAGACAATCTCCGCCCAGATCCGGTCGCGATCCAGGATGAAGCGCGTCGAGGTGTTGGAGGCGCCCGGCGCCGACAGGATCCCGATACGCGGGCGGCTTCTATCCGGTGCGGGCGGGCCGCCATCCCAGCTCGCCTGCGCCATGCTGGCTGCATAATGGGGCAGTGCTTCGACCGCCCGTCCGAGGCGATGCAGCATATGGGCGAGCAGCGCATGCACGTCGATCGGGCAGCCAGCGCAGGAGAGCGCCCGGCGATAGCTGTCGGCAGCATCCTCCAGCCGGTTCGATTGGGACAGGATGTCGCCGCGAATGCTCCAGGCGACCGGCCAGTCCGGTTGCAGCCGCACGGCCTCATCCGCCTGCACGATCGCGACGGTCAGCTTGCCCTCCGCGCGCAGCGCATCGGCCAGCGCCACGCGGATCGGCGCATTGGCGGGGGCGAGGCGCACGGCCTCGGTCAGCGTCATCACCGCGCGCTCGATGCTATTCTCAGCCCGCTGCATCATGCCGAGATGGAACCACACCTCCGCATCGCCGACGCGTAAGCGCAAGGCGGCCTCGAAATGCCCGATCGCAGCCGCTATCTGCTGCGTCGCCGCTGCCGCGCGGCCGGCCAGGATGAGCGTTTGCGCATCAGCATTCGGCCCCAGAACCGGGGCCAGCACTGCGACGGCTTCATCGTGTTGCCGCGTCTCCAGCAAGGCGGCGGCGAGGCGCTGGCGCGGCTGCGGATTGCCGGGCACCATCTCAACGACCTGGCGCAAATGCGGCAAGGCCGCCTCTGCAGACCGCGTCGCCCACAGCGTTTCGGCCAAGGCGAGCGTGACCGTCGGATCGGTCGGGAAATGCGGCGCGATGTCGGTCAAGGTCTGGGCGGCGGCCTGATGGTTGCGCTGGACCACCTGGATGAAGGCAAGACGCCGCAAGGCGGCCGGGTGGCCCGGGGCCTCCGCCAGCACGGCGTCGCAGAGAGCTGTCGCCTCGATCAGCGCCCCTTGCGCGAACAGCCGGCTCGCCTCCTCAAGTTTGGCGTCGATCGTCTCTATTGGTTCTGGCACGAAGCGGCCCTAATCCCCGGTCGGGGTTGCGTCTTGCTTGGCGGGGCCGACCACCTGTCCCCTCTGCGCCTGCTGACGGCGGGCGGCGATCTCGTCGATGCTGCGATGCAGTTCGGGATGCGCGGCGGTGATCCGGTTGAAATCGTCACTGCCGAGGCGCAGCACCTTGCAATAGGCCGATGCGATCACGGTGGCGGTGCGCGGCACCTGGCGGATCAGCGCGATCTCGCCGAAGAAATCGCCGACATGCAGGCGCTGAACCCGGTTCTCGTCGATCTTCACATCGACCTCGCCCTCGAGCAGGAAATACATCGCGTCGGCCTGTTCGCCTTGTTCGATCACCGTGTCGCCCTTGGACAGCACGAACGGCTCCAATTTGGCCGCGAGATCGGCGATGACGAGGGCCGGCAAATGGCTGAAAAACGGCACGCCCGCCACCAGATTCCAGGTGACGACGAAGCTGCGGCGGCGCATTTCCTCGGCAAAGCCGGTGGCGATGATACCGGTTGGCAGGGCGATGATGCCGATGCCGAGCAGAACCGCAACGCCGCCCAGAACCTTGCCGATCGGCGTGATCGGCGAGATATCGCCCGATCCGACACCAGACAGCGCGCCGATCCCCCACCACGCCGCGTCGGCGACGCTGCCAAAACGCTGCGGCTGCGCGCCGCGCTCCACGACATAGGCGAAGACCGACAGGAACAGCAGCAGGATGAACAAGAACAGCAAGCCTGCGATCAGCACTCGCGATTCGCGCTTCAGGACAGCACTCAGGGTTTCCAGCGTCTCAAAGAAACGCAGCAGCTTCATCACCGGCACGCATTGCAGCGTCAACAGCAACAGTCCTGGCGTTGTGAGGCTAAGCAGCGGCAGCACCGTGGCCGCGACCGACAGCCCATCGATGATGCCGGTTCCGGACAAGACATAGCGCAGCATGCCTCCGCCGGGCTTAGCACGGGCATGGGCGACCATCAGATGGGCCCCATAATCCGCCATGAAGATCAGGCCGCAGAGGATGTTGAGCGCCGTCAGCGCGCCCGACGGGATATCGACCTCCGGCAGCGTCGTGATCACCGGCAAGGCGGAGATCGCCAGGCTGGCGACGACCAAAGCCGCGCGATAGAAATACGCATCCAGCAGGCGTGCCGCCGGATTGCTCCGCGCCCTTGACCGGGTGGACAGGGTATCGGCGGTATTCAGGGCCAATCGGTCAGTCGTCATCAAACGCTCATCGGTCGGGCAGCTTCATGGAACTCGGTCGAAACTATCAAGGGGAACGGCCAAAGCGTAAAGAGCGACGATACGCTTTTCTAAACCGCCGATACACGGCATAAGCGGGGCCAAGTTTGGTCGGGCCAGGGGTCGGGCATGGTTTATGCCGTGAAAGAGATCTTCAAGACATTGCAGGGCGAGGGCTTTCATGCCGGTCGCGCGGCGGTGTTCGTGCGCTTTGCCGGCTGCAATCTGTGGTCGGGACGCGAGGCTGACCGCGCGACCGCGACCTGCCGCTTCTGCGACACCGATTTCGTCGGTACCGATGGCGCGGGCGGCGGGCGGTTTGACACGGCGGCAGCGCTCGCCGCCGCCATGGTCGCGTGCTGGGGCAAGGGCAATGCCGACCGCTTTGTCGTCTTCACCGGCGGTGAGCCGTTATTGCAGCTCGATGAGGCGTTGGTCGGGGCGGTGCATCAGGCCGGCTTTACCATCGCGATCGAGACAAATGGCACGCTGGAGCCGCCCCCTGGTGTCGATTGGATCTGTGTCAGCCCGAAATACGGTGCCGAATGGCGCCTGAAAGCGGGAGATGAGCTGAAATACGTCCATCCGCAGCCCGGATTCGACGTTTTGGCGTTCGAATCCCTCGATTTCGCGCATTTTTACATCCAGCCCATGGACGGACCGGACCTCAAAGACAATCTAGACGCGGCAATCGGCTTCTGCCTCGCCCACCCGAAATGGCGGCTGAGCCTGCAAACGCATAAGCTGATCGGAATTCCATGACCATCGAACTCACCAAACAATTCCGATTCGAATCGGCGCATACGCTGAAACGCCAGATCGAAGCGGAATCCAGCCGCCGTCTGCACGGCCATTCCTATCGCGCCGAGGTCACCTTGCGCGGCGAGCCTGATCCCGCGACCGGCATGCTGCTCGATTTCGGCTTCTTTTCGGCAAGCCTGGAGGAGGTGCGCGCCGCACTCGACCATCATCTCCTCGACGAAGTGGCGGATCTAGGCCCCGCCACGCTGGAAAACCTCGCCCTATGGATCTGGCGGCGGCTGGAACCGAGCCTGCCCGGATTGTTCCGCGTCACGGTTCTGCGCGACAGCCTGGGGGATGCGGCGGCGTATTTCGGGCCTTAGAGCGCGATCGTTTTAGGTTGAATCAACCTAAAACGTGAATCGCCCTCTACTTCATATGGTTAGGGTCTGATTCACGGTTCAATCTGAACCGATCAGACCCTAGCGGCTCGCCGTGCTCCAGTCGTGAAAATCCTTGACCATCTGGTCGCGCATGGCGCGGGCGGCACCGCTCAGCCAGTGTTTCGGGCGCGCCGCCAGATCGGCCACGATGGCGGCGCGGGCGGTCTTGTCGCCGTAATGGATGTTCGCCGTCTCGAACCCCATCGCCCCCAGTAGCTTCTCGTTGGAGCGCTGGTTCGGCATATCGGTCAGCTCCAGCCTTGAGCCGTCGGGGGCGAGGCGGCGCAGCAGCCATTTGCCCTTGAGCGTGACGAACGGATCGGGGCAGCGCACCGCCTGGGCCAGGATTTTGGGATAGAGCAGCGGGCCGCCCACCGTCTCCCCCGCCGCCCAGCCCCAGCCGGACGGCACCAAAACCTTCGCCTCACGCGCGACGAGCCCACCCAGAAAATCGGTCAGCGCCACGATGCGCTCGCGCCCGAGGCTGCCGAGCCCCGCGACCCGCGCGACATAGGCGGTGTCGCCATGCCCCGACGGTAACGAGGCCTGAAGCAGCGGCGTCGCCTCATCCAACCCTTCGCCCGCCGCCTTGGGGAAACCGGTGAGCTTGGTCCAGAACGGCGAGGGTTCTTTCAGCTTCGGCACTGCCAATTCGCGCAGCCATTGATGGCGGTCGGCCAGCACGACGGGCAGCGCGGCACCGCTGATCGCCTTTTGATATCCGGCCAGCACGGCGCCCGCGATGAAACTATCCTCGAGCTTCAGCCCATCGGCCTCCGCCGCCAGCATGGCGCTCGCCACCAGCCGCACCAGATCGGCGGTATAGGGGATCTTATAGGCCTCGTCGAAATCATTGATGCCCCAGACAAGCCGCCCTTCGGCATCGCGCCACAGCCCGAAATTCTCGACATGCAGATCGCCGACGCCGAGCACCAGCGGCGCCTTCGCCGCATCGCCCGCGACATCCGGCCAGACCTGCGCCCAGCGATAGAAGGTGGCGCGGAAGAACGGGAAGACGGAGCCTGCCATCGCCTGATGCTTGCGCTCAATATCCCCCGGGATCAGCCGCGCCTGCGCCGCCACCCACGCCTCGTATTGCTTGGTCGCCTTGACGATGTCCATCACTGTTCCGCCCTGTTCAGCGCCTGGGCTTATCCTATAGTACTGCGGGGAGGGATGACATCATGACCGTGTTTGATGCGACGCTGGCCGATTTGCCGGGCATTCTGGCGATCTATAACGAGGTCATCGCCAACTCGACGGCGGTGTATTCAGAGGCGCCGGTGACGATCGAGGACCGCACCGCCTGGTTTGCCGACAAGCAGCGTCTCGGCTACCCCGTTCTGGTGACGCGCGATCCCGCCGGCGTCACCGGCTTCGCCAGTTTCGGCGATTTCCGCGCCTGGCCCTGCTACCGCCAAACCGCCGAGCTCAGCGTCCATGTCCGCGCCGACCAGCGCGGGCAGGGGATCGGGCGCGTGCTGGTCGAGGCGATCATCGCGCGTGCGGCGGCGGCCGGGAAACACGTGATCGTGGCCGGGATTGACGCCGATAACGCGGTGTCGATCCATCTGCATGAGCGGCTTGGCTTCGAGCGGGTCGGGCATTTCAAGCAGGTCGGGCGGAAGTTT
>CAIZEE010000752.1 GCA_903931835.1 uncultured Elstera sp. | reverse complement strand
GGCATGGCCTACGAGGCGATATTCTGGCACGACGATCCCAATTTCTATATCTTGCGGCGCGACGAAGTCGGCAGCGCGCTGTGGTACGCCTATCACCGCGCCGGCGTCGCGTTTGCCGTCACGAGGCGCTTCCTCGCGACGCCGGGTGATGCCGTCCTGCCGACGCCACCGGTCGACATGGAAGCCTATCGCCGTCAGCTCAGCGAAATCCTGCATCGCTCGCCGCTCTATCAGGGCTTCCCGAGCGACGCGATCGATAGCTTGGTCGATCAGCAGCACCGAAAGATTTATGGCCCCGGCGAGCGGATCATTCGCCAGGGTGAGCCGGGCTCGTCGATGTTCGTGATCTTGGAGGGCGAGGTCGATGTCCTGCTCGAGGACGACCAAGGGAACGAGCAGCGGGTCTATTCTTTCGGTCCGGGGGACACGTTCGGCCATATGTCGCTGATGACCGGCGCGCCGCGTTTCGCAACTGTCCGCGCGCTCGCGCATCTCGTGGTCGCCGAGATCGACAAACCGGCACTGGCGCCGCTCCTCGCAGCCTATCCCGACGCCATCGACCGGGTCGCCCAGGAAATCATGACGCTCGAATCGGCGGGAGAGGAACTCCAGCGACTGCGCGGGATCAGCGGCGCCCCAACCACCAACCCGGCAAGACTGCTGGGTCAGATCGCCGATCGGATTCGCCACTTTTTCGCACCAACCATCCCCGATCGATAACGGATACGCACGACCGTAACTCGTCCAGTGTAGAGACGAATAAACGAGCGTAGTGATTGGGTAGAGTCCACGCCCGAAGATCAATGTCAGTGCAGCACGACAAGTCAGAACTCGAGGATCGCCATGAAAAATCCAACAGCCGTTACGCGCCCCAAAGCATATGACAAGAAGGTCGGGCTGGTGCTCCAGGGCGGTGGTGCGCTCGGCAGTTACCAGGCCGGCGTCTACGAGGCCCTGGCCGACTCGCCCTATCAACCCGATTGGGTCGCCGGCATTTCGATCGGCGCGATCAACGCCGCCCTGATAGCAGGCAATGCCCCGAAGGACCGGGTCGCGCGGCTGAAGTCGTTCTGGGAAGCGGTGACCGCCCCCACCTCCTGGTGGCCGCAGCCCTCCGGCAGCCGTCACGTCGAGGCGCACCGACAATCCAGTTCGCTCGCGACCTTGCTGTTCGGCCAGCCAGGTTTCTTTAAGCCAAATATTTCAACAGCTTGGATGACCGGTGTATCGCCCACGAGCTTCTATTCGACAAGCGATCTGAAATCGACGCTTGAGCGGCTTGTTGATTTCGACCGGATCAATGCACAGGAAACGCGCTTCAGCGTCGGCGCGGTCAATGTTCGTAACAGCCGGCTGGTTTATTTCGACAATGCCGAAATCAAGATTCTGCCCGAACATATTATGGCGAGCGGGGCCCTACCCCCCGGCTTTCCAGCCGTTGAGATCGACGGCGAGCTCTATTGGGACGGCGGGCTGGTCTCCAATACGCCGCTACAATATGTGCTCGAATACGTGCCGCGGCGCAGCCGCCTGACCTTCCAAGTCGATCTCTTCCACGCGTACGGCCATATCCCCTCGAACATGGAAGAGGTGAACGAACGGGACAAGGACATCCGCTATTCCAGCCGCACCCGTGTCGCGACCGAGACGTTCCGCCGGCAGCACGACGTGCGGCACAATATCAACACGCTGTGGGACGCGCTGCCCGACGATCTTAGGAAACGACCGGAAGCAGAGTTTCTCTATAAATTCGGTTGTGTTACCACGATGGACATTGTGCAGCTGATCTACCGGCCGATGAACACTCAGGGCGCCACGAAGGACTTTGAGTTCAGCCGCTCGACCATGCAGGCTCGCTGGGATCAGGGAGTCTCCGATACGGCGGTCACACTGGAGGCATCACCCTGGCTTGCCCCGATGCCGCCCGAGGTGGGAGCTCGCACGTTCGACGTGGTGCATGACATTCTGGTTGCCAAGAAAGAGCAGAAGTAACTTGAGTGAGACGCCAGGCTCGGGGAAGGCAACGGCATGCTGCTCAGTGATCCGATGTGGCCGTTTTTCGTCCTGCAAGACGCGATCGGGACCTATCTTGGGATCGGGGTCCTGATCGCTGTCGGTTTCGTCACCATCGGCGTGGCAAAGGTCGACCATGCCGCGAAGGGGGCCTATGCGTTTCGCGCGCTCCTCATCCCAGGCGCCGTGATGCTCTGGCCCTATATCGGACTGCGCTGGTGGCGGGCGGTTCGCCAAGGCCGAGCGGGTGGCTCCCATGCAAACTAGGCACCGCAACGCGCATCGCCGGATATGGATCGCGCTCGGCGGGCTGCTGACGGTGTTGCTGGTTCTCGCCTGGTGGGTGCGGCCGGCCGGCCTCGCGTGGCCGCCACCCGAGCGGCTGTCCCCGCCTGCAGATCAGGGCGCATCATGAGCGCCACCTACAAGCCGGTCAGCTGGAACCGCGCCAAGATCGTCTATGATCTGGCCGCAGCCTCCATCATTGTCGGATATTTG
>CAIZEE010000751.1 GCA_903931835.1 uncultured Elstera sp. | reverse complement strand
CGCCCATCGAGCGTGATCAGCGCACCGCCCGAATTGCCCGGATTGATCGCCGCATCGGTCTGAATGAAATAGCGATAGTCGCTGGCGCCGGTATTGGTGCGCGCGAGTGCCGAGACGATACCGCTGGTGACGGTCTGGCCGACACCGAACGGGTTGCCGATCGCCAGCACCATGTCGCCGACCTCGAGCCCGTCCGAATCGCCAAGCTCGAGGAACGATAGCTTCTGGCCGGTTTTGATCTGCAGGACGGCAAGGTCGGCCCGTTCGTCGGCACGCACCACGGTGGCGTCGAACTCGCGGCGATCCGACAGGACCGCCTTGATTTCGCTCGCGTCCTTGACGACGTGGAAATTCGTTACGATCAGCCCATCGGCGCTGACAATGACACCGGACCCAAGCGTATTCTGTACGCGCGGCGGCTGGTTCAGGGCCTGGCCGAAGAACTGCCGGAAGAACGGGTCGTTCATCAGCGGCGAGACGATTCGCTGTTGCTGGACCGTGTGGGTTGCATAGATGTTCACCACGGCCGGGGCCGCTTGCTTGACCACCGGCGCGAAGCTTAATTGCACCTGCTCCCGGCTGGTCGGCACGGTCTGCGCCATAGCCGGAAGGGCGAGCGATAACGCTATCAGGAAGACGAAACGCTTCATTGGGTCTGATGCCTGCTGTTGTCACGAATTGCCCGGAATTCATTCCCCGGATACCAGTTCGGCCAAGCGTCGGAATTGGCCAGCGAACGGCCGAGATTGTAGAAAACCTTCAGATCCTCGATCGGCCCGGACAAATCCCAGGTCGGGTCGTATTCATCGGAAGGCTGATGGTAGTGATGCAGCGTATACTGGTCGCGGACGGCGAGGCCGGCGACCGTTCCGCCGTCGATCAAATCGTAGCCGCCGTCGAGATCGAGCATCGGCACGCCGACCTTGGCGAGGCTGATATGATCGGAGCGGTAGAAATGCCCCTTCTCGGGCTCGGGATCGGCCGTGATCACCCGGTTGGTTTTCTTGAGCTCGATCGCCAGCCGATCTTCAAGCTCGGACGCGCCATTGCCGACCACGATCATGTCATGCGCGGGACCTTCAGGCTTGTTTGCGTCGATATTGATGCCGGCGACGATATGCGACAGCGGCCAGATTGGGTGCTGACCGAAATAATCGGAGCCGAGCAAACCCTGTTCTTCCAGCGTCCAGCAGATGAAGGCGACCGACCGGTCAGGCTTTGGCGCATCGGTAAAGGCTTCCGCGATTTCGAGGATGCTGGCAACGCCCATGCCGTTATCGATGGCGCCGTTATAAATCTTGTCCGGCCCGGGCAGGTCGGGCTTCACGCCGAGATGATCCCAATGCGCCGAATAGATCACGTAGTCCGCCGGATGTTTGGCACCCGGCAATACACCGATGACATTGCGTGTCGCCAGATGCGCGATGGTCGAGTGGACGGTCGCGGTCAGACTCAAGCCGGCCATCGGCACGGCCTTGAAACCGGGCTTATTGGCGGCCGCCTTTAGGGTTTCGTAGTTGAGCCCGGCTTTCTGGAACACCTCATGCGCCAGATCGAGCGTCATCCATCCGAGGACCGGAACCTTGGACTTGTTCTGGTCCGTCTCGTCCAGCCAGGATTTCGAACCCGAATTGGAATTGCGCACGACCTGCCAGCCATAGGCCGCTGGGATGGTCTCATGCACGATGATCGCGGCCGACGCACCTTGACGCGCGGCTTCTTCATACTTGTAGGTCCAGCGGCCATAATAGGTCATCGCCTTACCCTTAAAGAAATGCGGATCGGGGGTGGGGTCCTCATTGCCGGGATCGTTCACCAGAATGACGACCGTCTTGCCATGGACGTCGAGGCCGGCGTAATCGTTCCAGTGATATTCCGGCGCCACCACGCCATATCCCACAAACACGACCGGCGTATTCTGGATCTTCACTTCATCGGTCGCGAAACGGGGTGTGAAATACACAATGTCATCCGCAAATTTCGGCGTGATCGTTCCACTGGACGTCGCGATGCTGAGTGATGATTTTGGCGGATCAATGGTGATCTGCACCGATGGCACCGCCTGAAAATAGCTGCCGTTATTGCCCGGCTGCAGGCCGATCCGCTTCATCTCGTCGGCAACCCATTGCGCCGATGCTTCACCCGCAACCGTTCCCGGACCCCGTCCCTCAAAAACGTCGTCAGAGATCGCCTTGTCACGTGCGGCGACGTCGGCCGCAACAATCCCAGGTTCGGTTACCGGGTGTGCCGGATAATCGGCGGCGAAGGCTGGAGCGGAAAATAGAACGACGAAGCTCGCGAGCAAGGGAGCGACGCGGTTAGCGGCAAATGACATGGGGCACCATCCTTCAAACCAATTTTGGTTATGATAGCTGAGGCCGCACCAATTGCGCATCTATGAAGGTAGGTTTTGTCGGGTGCTGATGAGCAATAGCGGGAGCCAAGCCCTTGGCCTGGCTCCCGGTAACTGGTTAGGCGGCCTCGTCGACCTCATCGCCGGCAACGGGGCCTGAATCCAGGCCCTTGGCGGCGGGGTCGCGATCGACCAGCTCGATGATCGCCATGGGAGCCGAATCGCCATAACGGAATCCCGCCTTCAGCACGCGGATATAACCGCCGGGGCGAACTTCATAGCGCTTGGCCAGGCCGTCGAACAGCTTCTGCGTGACGGCATCGTCGCGCAGGACGTTCCAGGCCAGACGACGGGCATGCAGATCGCCGCGCTTGCCGAGCGTGATCAGCTTTTCCACGATCGGGCGCAGATCCTTCGCCTTCGGCAGCGTCGTCTTGATCTGCTCGTGCTTAAGCAGAGCGACCGCCATATTGGCGAACATCGCCTTACGGTGGCTGCTGGTGCGGTTGAGCTTACGACCGCCTACGCCGTGACGCATGATACTTTACCCTCTGATCGTCAGAGCCGGCACCCACAGCACCGCACTCGCAACACTTAAAAACGAACGCTTAATACGGCTCTTCCATCCGCTTGGCCAGATCTTCGATGTTCTCAGGCGGCCAACCGGGGATTTCCATGCCGAGATGCAGACCCATCTGCGCCAGCACTTCCTTGATTTCATTCAGCGACTTGCGGCCGAAATTCGGCGTCCGCAGCATCTCTGCTTCCGACTTCTGAACCAGATCGCCGATATAGACGATATTGTCGTTCTTCAGGCAGTTCGCCGAACGAACGCTGAGTTCGAGCTCGTCGACCTTGCGCAGCAGGTTCTTGTTGAACGGCAGATCGCTGACGCGGTCTTCCTCGGTCGCGCGCTGCGGCTCGTCGAAGTTGATGAACAGCTGCAGCTGGTCCTGAAGGATGCGGGCAGCCAAGGCCACCGCGTCTTCCGGCGTCACGGCGCCATTGGTCTCAACACGCATCGACAGCTTGTCGTAATCGGTGACCTGGCCGACGCGGGTGTTCTCAACCTTGTAGGAAACCTTGCGGACCGGTGAGAACAGGGCATCAACCGGGATCAACCCGATCGGCGCGTCTTCCGGACGGTTCTGGCTGGCCGGGATATAACCCTTGCCGGACTCGACGGTCATTTCGGCAACGATCTTGGCATCACGGTCGAGTGTCAGCAGCACGAGATCGGGGTTCATCACCTCGATATCGGCGCCGGTCTCGATCATGCCGGCCTTCACTTCGCCAGGACCGGTTGCGCGCAGACGAATACGCTTCGGACCTTCGCCATGCATGCGCAGGCCCATCGCCTTCACGTTCAGAACGATGTCGGTGACGTCTTCGCGGACACCCGGAATGGACGAGAATTCATGCAGCACGCCCTCGATCTGCATCGAGGTGACAGCGGCGCCCTGCAGGGAAGACAACAGGATACGGCGCAGCGCATTGCCGAGCGTCAGGCCAAAGCCACGCTCCAGCGGCTCTGCAACCACGGTCGCAACGCGACCGGCATCATCACCCTGCTCAACAGCGAGCTTGTTCGGCTTTATCAGCGATTGCCAATTCTTCTGAATCACGGACGGAACCCCTGAGTATTAGTGTCGATCGGACCGGCGGCGGCGAATATCAGACGCGGCGACGCTTGGGCGGACGGCAGCCATTATGCGGAATCGGCGTCACGTCACGGATTGCGTTGACGGCGAACCCGATGGCCTGCAACGCACGCAGAGCGGACTCACGACCAGCGCCCGGACCCTTCACTTCGATCTCGAGCGTCTTCATGCCGTGTTCCATGGCCTTGCGACCGGCGTCTTCGGCCGCAACCTGGGCGGCATAGGGGGTCGACTTACGGCTGCCCTTGAAGCCCTGCATGCCGGAGGACGACCAGGCGATCACATTGCCCTGGGCATCGGTGATCGTGATCATCGTGTTGTTAAACGACGCATTCACATGGGCAACGCCCGACGTGATGTTCTTTCGTTCGCGGCGGCGTATACGGGCCGGAGCAGTTTTAGCCATAACTTGAAGTCCCTTTCGCGCCGGTTATTTCTTCTTGCCGGCAATCGGCTTCGCCTTACCCTTACGAGTACGCGCATTGGTGTGGGTGCGCTGACCATGGACCGGCAGGCCCTTGCGATGACGCAGACCGCGATAGCAGCCCAAATCCATCAGACGCTTAATGTTCATCGAGACTTCACGCCGAAGATCGCCTTCGACATGGTAATCACGATCGATCACTTCGCGGATGCGCAGGATCTCATCATCGGTCAGTTGGCTGACGCGGCGCTCGGCCGGAATGCCGACCTTGCCCAAAATCTCGACGGCCTTGGTACGACCAATGCCGAAGATATAAGTCAGTCCGATCTCAACGCGTTTTTGCGTCGGGATATTCACGCCTGCAATGCGCGCCAAGCCAGAAACTCCTCAACTTTTCGTATAGACGCCCGAAAAGGCGCCATCGCTCCCGCCCCTCGAGAGGCCGGCATTATATGGATGTACGACGCGAAATCAAGCCTTACCAGAGGTTCCAGACTCGATTATCGCTTCGATTTGACGGCTGACCTCATCAATCTCGGCCATACCGTCAACTGTTCTCAAAATTCCACGTTCTTCGTAGTAGGGCAGCAGTGGCGCTGTCTGATTGTGGAACACAGTCAGGCGCCGTTCGACCGCCGCCGCATTATCGTCAGCCCGCCGGCGAAAATTGGTATCGCCGCAATTGTCGCAAACGCCCTTGGTGGCCGGCCGCTTAAATGTGTCGTGATAGCCAGTTCCGCAAGAGCAGCATTCGAACCTGCCGGCGATCCGCTCGATCAGCGCCGCATCGTCGACCGCCATTTCGATCACGAAGTCCAGTTTCTTGCCCCGCTGCGCCAGCATCCGGTCAAGCCCCTCAGCCTGACCGACCGTGCGCGGGAAACCATCCAGCGTAAAACCATGTAGGCAATCAGGCTCTTCAATCCGGGCGCCGATCATCTCGAGCATCAGCGCATCGGGCATCAACTGCCCCGCCTCCATCACGTCCTTCGCCTGCCGACCTATGGCACTTCCGGATGCGACTGCCGCCCTCAGCATATCGCCGGTCGACAATTGCACCATGCCGTGTCCGTCTTCGAGCCGCCGCGCCTGTGTCCCCTTGCCAGCCCCGGGAGGGCCAAGCAGAACGACATTCATCCCCGCCTCCCCCGCAACTTGGACTTTTTGATAAGTCCTTCGTATTGATGCGCCAGAAGATGGGAGTGGATCTGCGCCACGGTATCCATGGTCACCGTCACCACAATCAACAGGCTGGTGCCGCCAAAGTAGAACGGCACGTTGTATTGCGCGATCAGAATTTCCGGCAACACGCAGATGGCGGCCAGATAGGCGGCACCAATAACGGTCAAACGGGTTAGCACGTAGTCGAGATAGTCGGCGGTGTTCTTACCGGGGCGAATGCCTGGCACGAAGCCGCCATACTTCTTCAGATTCTCAGCCGTCTCTGCCGGATTGAAGACAATCGCGGTATAGAAGAACGAGAAGAACAGGATCATGCCGACATAGAACGCCAGATAGAGCGGCTGTCCGTGCGCGAAATTGGTCGTCAGCCAGGTCAACCAGCCTGGACGCGTCGCGGCGGCAGTGCCTGAGAAACCCGCGATCGTGGCCGGCAGCAGCAACAGCGAACTCGCGAAAATCGGCGGAATCACGCCGGACGTGTTCAGCTTCAGCGGCAGATGCGAATTCTCGCCGCCGAACATACGATTACCGACCTGACGTTTGGGATATTGGATCAGGATGCGGCGCTGCGCGCGCTCCATGAACACGATAAACCCAATCACGCCAGCGACGATCACCGCCAGCAGAACAACAAACACGCCGGACAAAGCCCCGGTACGAACCAGGTCCAGCGTATTGCCGACTGCACGGGGCAGGTTGGCGACAATACCGGAGAAAATGATCAGCGAAATGCCGTTGCCGATGCCGCGCGCCGTGATCTGCTCGCCCAGCCACATCACGAACATGGTCCCGCCGACCAGCGTGATCACAGTGGATGCGATGAAGAACAGGCCGGGATCGAGCACCGCCGGGCCATGTGCGCCAGCAGCACCCATCAATCCGACCGAGATACCGTAGGCCTGCAACGTCGCCAACGCGACGGTGAGCATGCGGGTATATTGGTTCAACACCTTGCGCCCAGCCTCACCCTCCTTGCGCAGGGCCTCCAGCTTCGGCATCACCGCCGTCATCAACTGAATGATGATGGACGACGAGATATACGGCATAATGTTGAGCGCAAAAATCGTCATGCGGCTCAAGGCGCCGCCGGCGAGCATGTCGAACATGCCAAGAATACCGCCAGCGTTGCGCTGGAAGATTTCCGACAGGATCTGCGGATCGATACCAGGCAGCGGGATGTAAGTGCCAAGCCGGTAAACCAGCAGGGCGGCCAGCGTAAACCAGATCCGATTCTTGAGTTCCGTCGCCTTGGAGAAGGCGCCGAGATTGATATTCGCAGCTAATTGTTCGGCGGCAGAAGCCATGAACTAGGCACCAATTCGGTCACGAGGATAGGATGCGGCCTTATTCGGCCGCAGTCTCGGATGCTTCGGCAACCGGCGCGGTCGTCTTCACAGAACCGCCGGCAGCTTCGACAGCCGCAACGGCCGCAGGCGAGGCTGCGGTCAGCTCGATCTTGACCTTCGCCGTGATCGTGCCGCGTGCCAGCAAGCGGATCGGACCGTCAGCCAGACGGACCAGACCGATCGCATGCAGCGCTTCACCGTTGATCAGCTTCTTGGCATCAAGCTTGCCATCGTCGATCGCACGCTGAATGCGGTCGATATTGATGACCTGAAATGATTTGCGGAACAGGCTCTTGAAGCCGCGCTTCGGCAGACGGCGATGCAGGGGCATCTGGCCGCCTTCAAAGCCCTTCAACCGAACGCCGGTACGGGATTTCTGCCCCTTAACACCGCGACCTGAGGTCTTGCCCAAGCCAGAGCCGATGCCCCGGCCAAGACGCTTTTTGCCACGACGGGCGCCGTCGTTATCGCGGATTTCATTGAGTTTCATGGCAGTTCCCCTTCAGCCCAGCCTATAGCTAGGCCTGCTCTTCGACTTTTACCAGATGGTGGACTTTGGTGATCATGCCGCGCACCGCCGGCGTGTCTTCCAACACACGGGTACGGTTCAGCTTGTTCAGGCCAAGGCCGATCAACGTCTGACGCTGTGCTTCGACACGGCCGATCGGGCTACCGATCTGCGTCACCTTAACGGTCTTGCCCGAAATCTTCTTGGGCTCGGCCTTCTTCGGTGCCGCCTTCTTGGCCTCAACCTTCTTCGGCTCAGCCTTCTTGGCTTCGACCTTTGCAGGAGCGGCCTTAGGAGCAGCAGCTTTCGCTTCCGCAGCCTTCGGCGCAGCAGCCTTCTTCGCTGCCGGCTTCTTCTGTTCGGTCTCGGCTTCAGTCGTCTTCGTCGCCATTTTTACGCTTCCTTCGCCACGGCTTCGCCTTCGCGACGGCCGAGAATATCGCTGACCCGGCGGCCACGACGCGTTGCCACCGAACGGGGCGACACGACATTGCCGAGCGCGGCAAACGCCGCCTTGATCATGTTATGCGGGTTGGACGTGCCGATCGACTTCGCCACCACATCGGCCATGCCGAGGGCTTCGAAGACGGCGCGCATCGGACCGCCGGCGATGATGCCGGTACCGGCAGGGGCTGCGCGCAGAACCACGCGGCCAGCACCGAAATGACCCTGAATGTCATGATGCAGAGTGCGGCCTTCACGAAGCGGCACGCGAACCATGCTGCGCTTGGCCATATCGGTCGCCTTGCGGATCGCTTCCGGCACTTCGCGCGCCTTGCCCGAGCCATAGCCGACCTTGCCCTTGCCGTCGCCGACAACGACGAGCGCTGCAAAGCCGAAGCGACGACCGCCCTTCACCACCTTGGCGACGCGGTTGATGCTGACCAGCTTCTCAACAAACTCGCTTTCCTCGCGCTCGCGAGGTTGGCGATCCCGACCGCCGCCGCGTTCTTCTCGTGCCATTGCCTTATATCCTTACTAGAACGCCAACCCGCCTTCGCGGGCAGCGTCGGCGAGGGCCTTGACCCGGCCATGAAACAGATAGCCACCGCGATCGAACACCACGGTCGACACGCCGGCCGCGAGCGCACGCTCGGCGATCAGCTTGCCAACAGCCTTGGCGGCGTCGATATCGGCACCGGTCTTCAAGCCCTCTTTCAACGACTTGTCGATGCTCGACGCCGCAGCAAGGGTCACACCCTTGGCGTCATCGATGATCTGGGCATAGATATGCTGGCTGGAACGGAACACCGACAGCCGGGGACGCAAACCGCCCTTGAGTCGAACCTTGGTGCGTGTCCGCCGCTGCCGGCGCTCGAATAGATCTTTCGGTTTCAACATTTTATCGTTGTCCTACTTCTTCTTGCCTTCTTTGCGGTTGATCACTTCTTCTTCGTACTTCACGCCCTTGCCCTTGTAGGGTTCAGGTCCGCGGAAAGCACGGATTTCAGAAGCGATCTGGCCGATACGCTGACGATCAGAACCGCTGATCGCGAGCAAGGTCGGCTTTTCCGCAACGATGGTGATGCCCTTTGGAATCGGGTAGCGGATGTCGTGGCTGTAGCCAAGCTGCAGCACCACTTCGGAGCCCTGGATCGAGGCGCGGTAGCCGACGCCGTTGATCTCAAGCTTACGCGTGAAACCCTGGCTGACGCCATGAACCATATTGTTCACGAGCGCCCGCGTGGTGCCCCACATGGTGCGCGCCTGCTTCGACTGCGAGCGCGGCGTGACGGTTACCTTTGAATCGGCAACCTCTGCATCAATCTCATCGCTGAGATCGAGCGAGAGCTCGCCGAGCTTGCCCTTTGCGGTGAGCGTGCGCCCAACCACGGCAACGGTAACGCCCGACGGCACCGGGACCGGATATTTGCCAATGCGTGACATGGTTTAGTCCCGCTCCCTTAGAACACGTTGCACAGCACTTCACCGCCAACATTGGCCGTGCGTGCTTCGGTATCGGACATGACGCCGCGCGGGGTCGACAGGATCGAGATGCCGAGGCCGTTATAAACGCGCCCCAGATCACCGATCTTGGTATAGACCCGACGCCCCGGCTTGGAGACGCGCTTGATCTCCTTAATCACCGGCTCGCCTTCATGATATTTCAGCTCGATGCGCAATTCGCGCACACCGGCACGCTGCTCCGACTCGCTATAGCCACGGATGTAGCCTTCGCGCTGCAGAACTTCGAGCACATTGGTGCGCAGCTTCGACGCTGGGCTCGCGACCACTGACATCCGGGCGCGTTGCGCGTTCCGGATGCGGGTCAGCATATCGCCCAAGGGATCACTCATTGTCATATTACGAACCCTTCCCTACCAGCTCGACTTGACCATGCCGGGGATCTGACCATTGGAGGCCAGCTCACGCAGCGCGATACGCGACAGTCGAAACTTGCGGTAAACCGCCCTCGGACGACCCGTCAATTCGCACCGATTGCGAATCCGATTGGGCGAGGAATTACGCGGCAACTCGGCCAGCTTCAGCCGTGCGGCGAACTGGTCTTCCGGGGTCACCGCCGCATCATTGGCGATCGCCTTCAAGCGCGCGCGCTTGGCCGAATATTGCTTGGCCAGCTTCGCGCGGTTCTTGTTCTTCTCGATCGAACTTCTCTTTGCCATGGTCGCTGATACTCCTGACCGGCCCGATTACGACGTAAACGGCATGTTGAATTCCTTCAAAAGCGCATGCGCCTCGGAATCCGTTTTTGCCGTCGTGACGATGATGATGTCCATGCCGCGCATCTGATCGACCTTGTCGTAATCGATCTCGGGGAACACCAGTTGCTCCTTCAGGCCCATCGCATAATTGCCGCGCCCGTCGAAGCTCTTCGGGCTAACGCCGCGGAAGTCGCGGACGCGCGGCAGGGCGATATTGATCAGCCGGTCGAGGAATTCGTACATCTTGTCGCGGCGCAGAGTGACCTTCACGCCGAGCGGCATGTTCTCACGCACCTTGAAGTTGGCGATCGAGGTCTTGGCGCGCGTCTTCACCGGGCGTTGGCCCGTGATCTTCGCAATATCGCCCAAGGCCATGTCGACCTTCTTGGAGTCCTGAGCACCCTCGCCCACACCGACATTGATCACGATCTTCTCGATCTTCGGCACTTGCATCGGGTTCTTGTAGCCAAACGCGGTCATCAGGTTCTTGCGAACGACCTCGTTGTAATGCTTCTGCAGTTTGGTGGCCATGATGGCGCCTCTCAGACGTCGATTTGCTCGCCGGACCGCTTGGCAAAGCGGACCTTGCGGCCATCGGCGAGGAATTTGAAACCGATACGGGTCGGCAGGTTCGACTTCGGATCGACATGCGCGATGTTGGAGACGTGAATCGGCGCCTCCTTCTCGATAATGCCGCCGGCCGTGCCCGGAGTGGACTTGGTGTGGCGCTTGACGATGTTGACGCCGCGCACCTTCACCCGCTGCTCAACGGGATTGACCTCGAACACCTCACCGACCTTGCCGCGATCGCGGCCGGTCGTGACGATGACCTTGTCACCCTTCTTAATCTTCAATTTGACCCGTACCGGGGCCTTCGTCTTCGTGGTCATCACAGAACTTCCGGAGCAAGCGAGATGATCTTCATGAAATTCTTCGAACGCAGTTCACGGGTAACCGGTCCGAAGATACGCGTGCCGATCGGCTCGTTCTGCTTGTTGATCAGAACGGCGGCATTGGTGTCGAAGCGGATCACCGTGCCATCGACGCGGCGGATTTCCTTCGCCGTGCGCACGATGACGGCGCGATGAACATCGCCCTTCTTCACGCGGCCCCGGGGAATGGCTTCCTTCACCGACACGACGATGACGTCGCCGACGGAGGCGAATTTGCGCTTCGAGCCACCCAGCACCTTGATGCACATGACGCGGCGCGCGCCGGAATTATCGGCGACGTCCAGGTTAGTCTGCATCTGGATCATAGCGTTACGCTCCCTTTGCCGGGGTCTGACCGTCGTCGACGATCACTTCCCAGGTCTTCGATTTCGAAATCGGACGGCACTCGCGAATCTTCACGGCATCGCCAATCTTGAATTTGTTCTCGGCATCATGCGCTGCGTATTTCTTCGAGCGCGTGATGAACTTCTTGTAGACCGGGTGCATGACGCGGCGTTCGACCAAGACGGTAATCGTCTTGTCGGCCTTGTCGCTGACAACCTTGCCCTGCAAAATCCGCTTCGGCATCTTACTTCCCCTGAACAGCGCCGGATGGCGCCGCCTTTTCGGCCAAAATCGTCTTGATGCGCGCGATATCGCGGCGCACTTCGCGCACCCGCGCGGTGTTGTCCAACTGGCCGCCGGCGCGCTGGAAGCGCAGATTGAACTGCTCCTTCTTCAGATCGCCCAGCTGTGCCTTCAGCTCGTCCGCCGTCTTGGCGCGTACATCCTCGGCCTTCATCGCTTAAACCTCTTCGCCCAGACGCTGCACGAACTTGGTGCCGATCGGCAGCTTGGCTGACGCCAGCTCAAATGCCCGTTCGGCCAGATCCTTTGGCACGCCATCGATTTCAAACATGATGCGGCCCGGCTTCACCCGCGCCACCCAGAACTCAGGCGCACCCTTGCCCGAGCCCATGCGGACTTCGGCAGGCTTGGACGACACCGGCACATCCGGGAAAATCCGGATCCACACACGGCCGACGCGCTTGATGTGACGCGTCATGGCACGACGAGCGGCCTCGATCTGGCGTGCGGTGATACGGCCAGGCTCGACCGCCTTCAGACCGAAGGCGCCGAAATTGAGCGACGTCCCACCCTTGGCCACGCCATGGATGCGGCCCTTATGAGCCTTGCGGTACTTGGTACGCTTAGGTTGCAGCATTTCAATCTACTCCAACGGGCTTCTTAGCGAGCCGGCTGCTGTTCGGCGGCGCGCTTGTCCTGCGCCATCGGGTCGTGAGCCAGCACTTCGCCCTTGAATACCCAGACTTTCACGCCACAGGCACCATATGTCGTCTGCGCCGTCGCCGTGCCGTAATCGACATCGGCACGCAGCGTATGCAACGGCACGCGGCCTTCGCGATACCACTCCACGCGCGCGATTTCGGCGCCACCCAGACGGCCGCCGCAATTGATGCGGATGCCTTGGGCGCCGAGACGCATCGCGCTCTGCACGGCGCGCTTCATCGCGCGGCGAAACGCCACGCGGCGCTCCAGCTGCTGCGCGATATTCTCGGCCACCAGCGTCGCGTCGATTTCCGGCTTGCGG
>CAIZEE010000750.1 GCA_903931835.1 uncultured Elstera sp. | reverse complement strand
GGATTTGCGGTGTAAGCGGCAAAACGCTGGAGGCTCACTTAGCAGGAATGACTACAGGCTGCGTACAGCCAACGGTCAGTGCGTTATGCCGCGCCAGATCCTGGGCAATGTCGCTGCGCCGGTTGATTGACCCAGAATTTTCAGCTGCGAGCTCGACTGAAAGACCAGGCTAGAGGAATCCGACTAGCTCGTTAGACAAAATATTGGGCAGATCAGGTCGGGGCAGCGGCCTAGCAATTTGATTTGTTACCCCAGCTGTTACCCCAGGCAAGAAAATGGCCGCTCTATGGCGGCCAGGATTTCTCTAAGTCCTTGATTTTATGGTCGGAGTGAGAGGATTCGAACCTCCGCTCTCCTGCTCCCGAAGCAGGCGCTTTACCAGGCTAAGCTACACTCCGGACTGGTGAGCGGCGGGTTATAGCGCTCCGCCCCGTCCGCCGCAAGCCCCTGTACCCAGTCTCCCGCGTCAGCTTGCCCGCATCAGCTTGCTCTGGCTTGGGCGATGGCCTGTTTCAGCGTGGCCTCGTCGCTGGCGCCGCGGATGATCTGTTCGCCGATGATAAAGCCGGGCGTGCCGTCGATATCGAGCACCTTGGCGAGATCCTTGTTCTTGGCGACCAGCTTGTCGATCGCCGGATCCGTCATATCGTGTTTCAGCCGCTCGACATCGAGGCCAGCGTCCTTGGCGAGGCTATAGATCGCGTCCTCGTCCAGATTGCCTTTGCTCGCCATCAGCGCGTCGTGAAAGGGCAGATACTTGCCCTGGCGCATCGAGGCGATGGCCGCTTTGGACGCCACAATCGAATTCGGGCCGAGGATCGGGAATTCCTTGTAGACGACGCGCACATGGCCGTCTGCCTTCACGATATCGGCGATCCGGTCGACCATGCTTTTGCAATAGCCGCAGCGATAATCGAAGAACTCGACCAGCGTCACGTCGCCCTTGGGATTGCCGGCGACGCCGTCATCGCCGTCGCGGGTGAGTTCAGCCGTCTTCGATTTCAGCGCTGCCTGCGCCTTCGCCTCGATATCCTGCTTTTCCTTGGCCTCCTTCGCCTCCAGGGCGTCGATCGCCTCCAGCACCATTTCAGGATGGTCTTTCAGCATCTGGCGCACGATTTCCTGCACCTGGGCGCGCTGCGCGTCGCTGAGTTTGTCAGCTGGCTTTTCCGCCAATGCCGGTGTTGCCAGCAGCATCAGCGCTGCCGCCATCATCATCGAAAATCGTGTCACTCAGTCATCTCCTTTGCGCTGTGCCGCGCTTTGTACATCCTGGGCGCGCAGCCAGCCAGGGGATCCGACCGGCAGGATGCGCATGGCGCGCAGCGCCTGATCGCGCGCATCGCGCTTGCGCCCTTCCAGCAAGGCTTCCTGGGCGAGCGCCGAGGCGGCGTTGCCGAGATCGCCTTGTTTGCCATAGGCCATGCCCATTTCCCGCCACAGATCGGGCAGGTCCGGTTCCCGCGCACTGGCATCGTAAAGCTGCTTGACCGCCGGCGCCAGCAGATCGGGGTTGTTGCTTTCAATCTGCACGCGGGCGTAATCGACGCGGAACAGCGTGGCGCTCGGCAGTAATTCAATCGCCTTGGCATAGGGGACCAGCGCCTCATTCACCTTGCCGTTCTCAAACAGCATCTGGCCCTTCAGCTCATAGAAATAGGGATCGGCCGGATTTTCGGCGATCAGCCCGTCGATCAGCGGCAGCGCCTTTTTCAGGTCAGCGATGCGGTAATAGGCAATGGCGCGCGCATATCTGCCCTCCAACGAATTGTCGCTTTCAGGGTAGGCCGCCAGCGTATTGGCGAGCGGCTGCATGAAGCCGATCAGCTTTGCCTTGATGCGCTTATGCATGATCACGAAATCGGGGCGGATTGGTGTATGCGTCCAGGGCGAGCGCCTGGCGTGCGCCTTCAGATATTCCACGCGCTCGCTGCTCAGCGGGTGGTCGACGACATAGGGGTCTTGCTTGGCGCCGACGCGCAGCATGTCCTGGTCGGCCAGCACCTGCATGAAGCTGGTAAATCCTTCCGACGTCTGCTGGCTGTCGTCGAGGAATTTCATGCCGGCCTCGTCGGCCGCCGACTCCACACTGCGCGAATGGGCGGCCAGTTGTCGGCCGGCCATCGACTGGCCCGCCAGCATGCCGACCATGGCGGGCTCCGCACTATGCCCGGCGACGCCGGCCGCGATGCCGACCGCCATCGAAATCAGGGACGTGACGAGTGCGTTGTGATAAGCATCCGGCTCGCGGCTCAGATGGCCGCCGGTGATATGCCCGGTTTCATGGGCGATAACGCCGATCAGCTGGCTCGCGTCGACGGTGCGGATGATCAGGCCTGTGTGGATGAATATGTTCTGGCCGATCGCGACAAAGGCATTGAGGGTTGGATCGTTGACCAGAATGATGTGGATCGATTTGGGCTCGAGCCCGGCCACCTCCCAGATTGGCGTCGCCATCACTCGGATGTCGTTTTCGATCTCGGTATCGCGTATGAGGGAAATCTCTTGAGCCAGCGCCGGCGATGATGCGAGTAAGGGTGCTAGCCCGACTGACACCGCTATGAGACCTGCGACCGCATATTTTGATAACAAGGACCAGCCCTCGTTGAATGTATCTCTAACTAGTCGCTGCCCTATTGCGCGTCAATCGCGCCGCCGGGCCTCCCGCTTCCTAAGCTCTGTGTCACTCGCCCTTTTGCTGACCGCCTGCGGCGCCAGCGGCCTGCGCTTTGGCTCGACGCCGGAAGGCTTGATCGGCGGCGTCGTCGCCGATGAGCCGAGGGCGGCGCTGATCGGCCGCGACACGCTTAACAGCGGCGGCACTGCCGCCGACGCGGCGGTCGCGACGTATCTCGCCCTTGCCGTCACCATGCCGACCACCGCCGGATTGGGCGGCGGCGGCGTGTGTCTGTATTACGAACCAAATAGCGGCAAAACCGAGGCGATCGATTTCCTGCCCCGGTCGACGTCCGGCGGCAACATGGCGATCCCGTCCAATCTGCGCGGCATGTCGCTGCTCCAGGCGCGCCACGGCGTGATGCGCTGGGAATTGCTGATCAGCCCGGCTGAATCGATGGCGCGGTTCGGCTCGCCCGTGTCGCGCGCTTTGGCGGAGGAATTGTCCGACCCGGCCGCGATTGGACGCCTCGAAGCCGGTGTCCGGCGGCAATTCTCGACGATCAGCGGCAATGGCCTCGGTGAGGGCGCCATTCTCAAGCAGCCGCAATTGGCGACGGTTCTGGCAAGGCTGCGCGTCGCCGGGCCGGGCGACATGTTCATGGGCCAGATGGCGCATGTCCTGGTGGCCGCCAGCGAGGCCGCCGGTGGCGACCTTACCTATGACGATCTGCTTGGCGATGCGCCGCGCGTGGTTAAGCCGCTCGACGTGCCGATCGGCAATCATGATTTGCTGGTTCCCCCGCCACCCGGTACCGGCGGTGCGGTTGCCGCCGATCTGATGGCGCTGCTGAACGAGGGCAATTACGAAGGGGCGCCGCAGTCGGAAAAGCCGCATATTCTGGTTGAAGCGATCCGCCGCGCGGTCTTAGCCGAGGCTGCCCGTGTCGCGGGCGAGCCGGGCGAGATCGGCACGCCGAACGCCGCGAAGATGCTGATGTCCGATTTCCAGCCGCATCATGCCGAGGATGGCCAGCACATCGATCTGCCGGAAGCGGTATCGGCGCCCTCGACCAGTTTTGTGGCGCTGGATCATAGCGGTACGGCCGTCGCCTGCGCCGTCACGCTCGGCCCGCGTTTTGGCACCGGCATCCAGGCGCGCAGCACCGGCATCTTCTTAGCCCCGCCGCCGCCCGCCGCAGGATATATGTCGCTGGTGCCGGCATTGGTGATCAATACCAAAAACCAGCGGACCATTGCGGTGGTGGGTGCCAGCGGCAGCGATAACATCCCGGCTGCGGCCCCGGTCGCCGCGATCGAGACGATCGTCAATACGCTGCAAGGCGGCCTCAGCCTTGAAGACGGCATCACCAGGCCGAGACTCGATCATGAAGGCGGCAGCGTCCTTTTGGAAATCGACGCCGGCGATTCGGCGGCAGCCCTGAAGGAGGACGGCCACACGATCAGCCAGATCGAGAAGATCGGCAAAGTGAACGCCATTATCTGCCGCTACGGCGTGCCGGAAGGGCCGGGCGGCGGGTGTGAAATCCACGCCGATCCGCGGAATGCGGGTTTGGCGGCCGCGTTCTAGCGGCGTTTTAGGCCCGGCAGGTTTTTCCGGCTTAGGCGAATTTTGCCGACGCCAAGAAAGCTTGCCGGCGCTCGACATCCGCAGCCAGCCTTGGCTTTGCCGCTGGCCTGCAGTTTGCTCTGCCTCCTCCATTCGTTTGCGATGGAGCTTTAGCTATGAGCGTTACCGGCGTCGTCCTTCCCAGCGCTACCAAGGCCGCTTCCCAGGAATCCCTGCTCAACGCTCAGACCGACACTGCGTTCAGCCAGCTTCTGGACGGCGCCGACGACACCGATCCGGCGAAGATGCTGGCGGACATCACCAGCGGTGGCATGGACGCCTATTGGAAATGGCAGATTAGGCAAGAGGAAAAGAAGATCACCGAGGAGGTGATGAAATCCCTCAACCTGACGAAAAAGCAGATCGACGACATGCCGGCCAACCAGCGCGCCCAGACTGAGGCTGCGATCATCAAGACGGTCCAGCAGCGCCTGGAAATCTGGATGAAGGAACAGCAGGCGGCCCAGCTGAAAAAAGCCGACGCCAGCGGTGGCCTCGCCAGCGACACGGCGGGCGCTCTGCTCGCCGCGACGGAGCTTGACGGCACGACGATTAGCTGCCTCGCGGTCTACCTTTCGTCTCCCGCGCGCCTACTACTGTCTGCTTTGAGGCTTACGTGTGTCTTCATAGCCGCTTACCTCTGCCTGCTTCTGTCTTCGAGGCCG
>CAIZEE010000749.1 GCA_903931835.1 uncultured Elstera sp. | reverse complement strand
TCTTGACCTTGAGGTTTGGCTTCCCGGACAGCGAGCCTATCGCGAGATTTCCAGCGTCTCCAATTGCGGTGATTTCCAGGCGCGCCGGATGCGGGCGCGGTTCCGGCCGGGGGATGGCAAAGGGACGCGCTTCGTACACACGCTGAACGGATCGGGTCTTGCGGTTGGCCGTACTTTGGTCGCGATCTTAGAGAATTATCAGCAGGAAAACGGGACCATCGCCATTCCATCGGTTCTGCAACCCTATATGGGCGGTCGTACGGTGATCGAGAAATCATGACCAAGTTTGGACCGATCGCCGTTGAGAATGCGCGTCTTCTGCTGTCAAACGACGACGGGATCGCAGCACCCGGGCTGAAGGTGCTGGAGCGTATCGCCCGCGCTCTGTCAAAGGATGTCTGGATCGCCGCACCGGAAACAGAGCAGAGCGGGGCGGGGCATAGCCTATCCCTGCGCCGGCCACTGCGACTACGCCGTTTGGGGCCAAGGCGCTTTGCCATTGATGGCACGCCGACCGACGCGGTCTTGCTGGCGGTCCATGAGGTTTTGAAAAAGAAGCAGCGGCCCGCCCTGATGCTGTCGGGCGTGAACCGGGGCAGTAATCTCGGCGAGGACGTAACCTATTCGGGCACGATCGCTGCGGCGATGGAGGCGACCTTGCTCGGCATTCCGGCGATCGCCTTCAGCCTGAGCTTCAACGATCCAACCTCGATTCAGTGGAAAACGGCGGAGGCGCATGGCCCCGATCTCATTCGCCGCCTGACCCGGGTGGGTTGGCCTGAAGACGTGCTGATCAATGTCAATTTCCCCGATTGTCCGCCGGATCAGGTGCGCGGTGTCAGGATAACCCGACAGGGAAAGCGCAAACTCGGCGATCAGGTTGGCCAGCGCGTCGATATGCGCGGCGAGCATTATTACTGGATCGGACCGATGCGGCAGGATGGTTCACAGGTACCGGGCAGCGACCTCGCCGCTGTTCTGGAGAATTTCATCTCTGTCACGCCGCTCAGCCTCGATCTTACCCATGATCCGACCTTGCGGGCGCTGGCTGGTGCTTTCAGCACCCCGCAGCTGCTCAAGGCCTGAACGATGAAGTCCGGCGCCGTTCAACAAAAGCCGAGCGACAAGCTCGTGCAGGGGTTACGGTATGCCGGTATCGAGGATGAACCGGTGCTGGCGGCGATCGCGCGCATCCCACGCGAACAATTCGTGCCGCCGACCTTTCAGGAACACGCCTATGACGATACGGCATTGCCGATCGGGCAGGGGCAGACGGTCAGCCAGCCGCTGATCGTCGCCATGATGACCCAGGCATTGGCGCTGACCGACCGGCACAAGGTGCTCGAGATCGGTACGGGATCGGGCTATCAAAGCGCCGTCTTGGCGGTGCTCGCCCGACGCGTCTACACGATCGAACGCCATCGCCCGCTTTTGGCGGAGGCGGAGGCGCGCTTTGCGGCCTTGCGCATTCACAAGGTGACGACGCGCCACGGTGACGGCTCGGAAGGATGGGCGGAACAGGCGCCGTTCGATCGCATCATTGTCACGGCGGCAGCGGAGCGCGAAGTGCCGCCGAAGCTGATCGATCAATTGGCCGTGGGTGGCATTATGGTGGTTCCGGTCGCGCGCAGCGCAATCGATCAGCGGCTGCTGAAGATCACCAAGAATGCTGACGGCCTGGTGGTTGAGGATCTGGGAGGCGTCCGTTTTGTTCCGCTCGTGTCAGAACGCTCGGAACCGCTGCCTCCAACCAATATTCAAGCGGCACTGAAACGGTTGAAGCGGTAGATCGCCCATGAAGCGCGCACATGCCAATCTCCCCAATTCCTCGCTACTCATACTGACGCTGCTCGGGCTTGGTTTGTCAGGTTGCGGCGAGGGGCTCTATGCCGTACGGCGCGATCAGGGTTGGGAGCAACCCCAACCGGTCATGTCGCCCTCAACCAAACAGTCGCCATCCAATCCTGACGATCAGGGCTCCTACACACCCTCGGCCTCCTCGCCATCCTCAGGCGACGGAGCACCGATCCCGCCTGATCCCACCGGGTATTATGCCCAGCGCGGCGACACGTTGTATTCGATCGCACGGCGTTCCGGCGTACCCGTGCGCACGATCATTGATGCCAATCAGCTACAGCCACCCTATCAGCTGATAATCGGGCAGCATTTGGTTCTGCCGCAGACCAATACCTATACTGTCGTCGCCGGCGATACGCTTTACAGCGTGTCGCGCAAGACGCATGTCGGCATGAACGAGCTGACCCAGGCCAACCAGTTGCAGCCGCCCTATGCTGTCCATACCGGTCAGGTCCTGGTAATCCCCAACGACGCTGCGGCAGGTGGCCCGCCCGGTACGCCTGTGATTACGTCCACTGCTCCTATCGGCGGTGGAGCACCACCGGCGCAGAGTGATGGATCGGCTATCCAAATCACGCCGCTGGCCCCGCCGCCCGGTGTCGCATCGTCCACCGTGCCGGGTGCGCCACTTGCGACGGCTCCAGCACAGCCGGGAACACCGCCGCCCCCGGATCAAGCGCCCCCGCCGCCGCCAGTTACGACGCCAAAGCCGACAACGTCCTCCGGTCCGGCATTCTACGCGGATCCGCAGGCCTCAACGGCCGTAGCGCCGCCAAGTGTTCCGATACCACCTGCCGGATTGGCCGCACCGCCCGTTGCGACGCCACCGGTAACGACGCCGACACCCAATGCAACGACGCCTCTGCCCTCGGCGAGTGCTGTTCCTGCTGCACCGTCGCCCGCGGAAACGCAGACCGCCAGTGCGGCTCCGCCTGTGTTGACCGAGCTTGCATCTCCTCCGGCGCGAGGCGGCAAGAAGTTTCTATGGCCGGTCAAGGGAAGGGTGGTAGGCACTTTTGGCGAGCAAGCCAAGGGGCTTCATAATGACGGCATCAATGTGGTGGCGCCCAAGGGCACAGTTGTTCATGCGGCCGAGAACGGTGTTGTCGCCTATGCCGGCAATGAGTTGCGTGGTTTCGGCAATCTGCTGCTGATCCGCCATGCCGATGGCTTCATGACGGCCTATGCCCATAACGATGAGTTGCTGGTTCAGCGCGGCGATACGGTGACGCGCGGCCAGGCCATCGCAAAGGTCGGTGCGACCGGCAGCGTCACCGAACCGCAGCTTCATTTCGAGGTGCGGAAAAGCGGACAGCCGGTTGATCCGGAACAATATCTGGCAGCGCCCGGCGACAGTTAACCGAGTTCACCAACCAGATCTTGGATGAACTGCCACGCGACGCGGCCCGACCGGCTGCCGCGCGTGATCGACCATTCATTGGCGCGCGCGTGCAGTTCCGCCGGATCAAGCGTCAGATTGAACGAGGCGGCATAGGCCTCGATCATCGCGAAATACCCCGCCTGATCGCAATTATGGAAGCCAAGCCACAGGCCAAAGCGATCGGACAGCGAGACCTTCTCCTCAACCGCTTCGCCAGGATTGATCGCGGTTGAGCGTTCGTTATCGATCATGTCGCGTGCCAATAAATGCCGGCGGTTCGAGGTTGCGTAGAAGATGACGTTTTCCGGCCGGCCTTCGATGCCACCCTCAAGCATGGCTTTTAGGGATTTATAGCTCGCATCGCCGCTGTCGAAGGACAGGTCGTCGCAGAATAAAATCGTGCGCCTGCCGGAATTGCGCAGATATCCAAGCAAAATCGGCAAGGTGACCAGATCCTCGCGGTGTATCTCGACCAGCACCAACCGATCGGACCGGCCTTCGTTGACGGCTGCGTGGATCGCCTTCACCAGTGATGACTTGCCCATACCGCGCGCACCCCAGAGCAGGGCGTTATTGGCCGGACGTCCATTAGCGAATCGCTTGGTGTTCTCCAGCAATTGATCCCGCTGGCGTTCAATGCCGATCAGCAATGACAGGTCGACACGACTGACGACCGGCACCGGCGTCAGATGGCCCGGTTCCTGGTTCCAGACAAAGGCGTCCGCGCCGTCCAGCGTAACCGGTGGGGCAGGCGGTGGGGCAAGCCGTTCCAGCGCGTCGGCGATGCGCTGAAGCAAAGGGTTATTATCCGTTGATGTCATGGGGCTTGCTCCGGGTTTCTGAGGCATTAATAGCGGCCTGCCCCGCAGCTGGACAAGGGGAGCCGTGCAAATGTGTAATAGTCGGTGCGCAATACCGGACGGATCGCTATAGTCCGCGCCCAAAGGGATAGTCCTGTCCCGAACCGACCTGTTTCACGCTAGAGGTATCGCCCCGTGTCGCTGTTGATTTCGCCTGCCTATGCGCAAGCTGCCGCCGGATTTGGCGGGTTGGATTTGATGAGCATGCTGCCCTTTGTCGGCATCTTCGTCGTCTTCTATTTCCTGATGTTCCGGCCGCAGCAGCAGAAGGCGAAGAAGCATCGCGACCTGTTGGCCTCTCTGCGCCGTGGCGACCGGGTAGTGACGACCGGCGGCATCATCGGCACAGTGTCAAAGGTGGTGAGCGACGCCGAGCTGTTGCTTGAGATTGCCGACGGCGTGCGCGTGCGCATTCTGCGCCAGATGGTGACCGATGTGATCACAAAAACCGAGCCGGGGGCCGCCGCCAGCAATGATGATGAAGAGGTCGGGATTGGCAAGCCGAAGCCGCGCTCGCGCCGCACCACTGCGCCGGGCACCGCCAAATCCGACGATACGGGCGCGTGAGTTAGTCTACTGCCATGATTCATTTTTCCCGGCTTCAGATTATCGCGGTATTGGGCGGCTGCCTGCTTGCCTTCCTGATCGCATTGCCCAACGCCATCCCAAGCGCCACGCTGGCGACGCTGCCGAGTTGGTTCCCCTCGCGCCAGGTCAGCCTTGGGCTTGATCTCCAGGGCGGCTCTCACCTGCTGTTCCAGATCGATCTCGATAGCGTGATCCATGAGCGGATGACGACATCGGGCGACAGTGTGCGCTCGGAATTGACCAAGGCTAATGTGCCGATCAGCGATTTTGGCGAAGAAGGAACGACGATCCGCTTCAAGTTGACGAATCCGGCGGATGAGTCGAAGGCGCGGACCGCCATCGGCGCCGCCGATGTGGAACTGGAGGTATCGGCTGGATCGGATGGCAGTATGACGCTGACCAAGCCGCCCGCCGCCATCGCCGCGATCCGCACGGCCGTGATTCAGCAAAGCATCGAAATTATCCGACGCCGCGTCGACGAAACCGGCACCAAAGAGCCGACGATCGAGCAGGAGGGCACTGACCGAATCCTCCTTCAATTGCCGGGCGTCGGCGATCCGGAGCATGTCAAGGAGCTGGTCGGAAAGACCGCGCATCTGACCTTCCAACTGGTTGACACGACGGCAACGCAGGCAGACTTCATGCGCAACCGCCCGCCGCCCGGCAGTGATCTGCTGCCGCTCGACAAGAGCGACCCGCCCCAAATGATCGCAGTGCGTAAGCGTATCATGGTTAGCGGAGACAATTTAATTGATGCTCGGCCGGGGTTCGACCAGCAAAACGGCGGGGCGGTGATCGACTTTACCTTCGATGCCGTTGGCGCCAAGCGCTTCGGCGATGCGACATCAGCCAATGTAGGCAAGCCGTTCGCCATCGTCCTGGATAAGAAGGTGCTGTCGGCCCCCAATATCCGCGAGGCGATCCAGGGTGGGCGGGGGCAGATCTCCGGTAATTTCACCACTCAATCGGCTTCCGACCTAGCGCTATTGCTGCGCGCGGGCGCCTTGCCGGCGCCGCTGACCGTGATCGAACAGCGCAGCGTCGGCCCTGATCTGGGTGCTGACTCGATCCGTGCCGGCGGCATTGCCAGCGCGCTCGGCTTCGTGCTGGTCGCGATCTTCATGATCGTGATCTACGGCAAATTCGGCGTCATGGCGGACGTGGCGCTGGCCATCAATCTGGTCTTCATCATTGCCTGCATGACCTTGCTGCAAGCGACGCTGACCTTGCCCGGCATTGCCGGCATCGTGCTGACCATGGGCATGTCCGTCGACGCAAACGTGCTGATTTTTGAGCGCATTCGTGAGGAACAGAAACACGGGCGGTCGGTCATTCCGTCGATCGATATCGGCTATCGCCGCGCCTTCGTGACGATCATCGATTCCAATCTGACCACGCTGATCGCGACGATCTGCTTGTATGTCTTCGGCACGGGACCGGTTCGCGGTTTCGCGGTCACGCTGGTTATCGGCATTGTCGGCTCGATCTTCACCGCCGTCATGCTGACCCGGTTGATGATGGTTGTCTGGCTGCGCCGGACCAAGCCGCAAGCTGTGCTCGTTTAGGAAATTCTGAAATGCGTTTGCTTCCCGATAAAACCAATCTCGACTTCATGGGCTATCGCTGGCTCGGCTTTGGCATATCCGGCTTCGTCTGCGCCTTGTCGATCGTCATGCTGCTGACCCAGGGGCTTAATTTCGGCATCGATTTCCGTGGCGGTATCCTGATCGAAGTACGCAATTCCCAGCCGGTCGACCTCAGCTCCATGCGCGGCACGCTGAATACGCTCGGCCTGGGTGAAGTGTCGTTGCAGGAGTTCGGCTCCAATACCGACGTGCTGATCCGCGTGCAGGAACAGCCGGGCGGTGAGGCAGCGCAGCAAAAGGCGGTCGCGACGATCCGTGCTACGCTGGGCGAGGGGTATGAGTACCGCCGGACGGAGTTCGTCGGCCCGAAGGTCGGCGGTGAGCTCATTCGCGCCGGCGTCATCGCGACGGTGTTGGCCTGCCTTGGCATCGGATTGTACATCTGGTTCCGCTTTGAGTGGCAATACGGCTTGGCGGCGCTGGTGGCGCTGGTGCATGACGTGCTGACGACGATCGGGTTGTTCGCGCTGACGCAATATGACTTCAATCTGCCGACCGTTGCCGCCGTTCTGACCATCGCCGGCTATTCGATCAACGATACCGTCGTCGTGTTTGACCGCGTGCGCGAAAATGCGCGGAAATACCGCACAATGGATCTGGCGGAACTGCTGAATCAGAGCTGTAACGAAACCCTGTCGCGAACCATCCTGACCAGCTCCACCGTGTTCGTATCGGTGCTGGCGCTCTATCTGGTCGGCGGCGAGGCGCTGCACGGTTTCAGCTTCGCCATGCTGTGGGGCGTGATTGCCGGTACCTATTCCTCCGTGCTGCTCGCCTGTCCGCTGCTGATTTATCTACGTCCAAGGCGCGGCCCGAGTGCGGAGGCTGCGGCGGGAGCTACTTCCTAGGGTCTGATCGGTTCAAATTGAAC
Source organism: uncultured Elstera sp. (assembly GCA_903931835.1). Classification (GTDB taxonomy): domain Bacteria; phylum Pseudomonadota; class Alphaproteobacteria; order Elsterales; family Elsteraceae; genus CAIZEE01. The sequence continues at coordinate 2,010 of CAIZEE010000749.1, read as the reverse complement.
CGTGAATCAGACCCTATCTATATGAAGTAGAGGGCGATTCACGTTTCAGGTTGAGCCAACCTGAAACGATCGCACTCTAAGCGATCCGGGAGCCGATATGGACCTGACTCCGATCATTCCGGCGGGACGCCAGGTCATTGAACGCTATGGCAATGGCGGCTTCCGAGTGACCGGTGTCGATCACAAAGGCTCCATCCTGGTGTTGCCGGACGCGACCATGGCCTGGGCGCCGACCGCCCTATCCGGCCTCACCGTTGGAGATTTCGCCGCGCTCTTTGGCAAAGCGCAGATACTGTTGCTTGGCTGCGGTGAGCGCATGGCGATGGTGCCAGCATCGTTGCGCGACGCCCTGCGCGCCGAGGGGCTGGTCGTCGACAGCATGCGCACCGACGCCGCTTGCCGGACCTATAATGTGCTGATGGCGGAAGATCGACGCGTGGCGGCAGCCCTGATAGCGGTCTAACGCCTATCGTCTGTACCGGTTCGCTTATCATCGGACGGCGTCGCCTGGATATTGCTCGCCGCCTCATCGGCTGATTCTTCGATCAATTCCTGGACTTCGGCGATACTGAAGTTGAATCCCACCGCGTCATGCAGGAGGGCTGCGGTCATTCGGTAGGCGATCTCTTTGGCCGAGCTATTCTTGCCGTGAGCCTGGGCGAAGACCTTGAAAAGCACACGGACGTAAATCAGCCGTGCCAGGCTGGGTAGGTCCGCCGCTGTGTCGTAATACTCCGAAATGCCCTGGCGAAATTCCTGAGACATCTGCGTGGCAGATTTTCGTCTGGGTGGTCGCGGCTCGGGCGGCATTAGGTCCATTCGTCTATTGCTGAATCCAAAGAACTGGACAAAAACCAATCACAATATTGTTAAAAAAAGAAGGGGGCTGTGCGCCCCCTTCAAAAATTCACACGAGTGTTAGGCTGCAGCCAAATTCTTCGCAACAAAATCCCAGTTGACCAGGCTGTCCAAGAAGGTCTGCACGAAATCCGGGCGGCGGTTCTGGTAATCCAAGTAATAGGCGTGCTCCCAGACATCGATCGTCAGCAAGGCCGTCTGGCCATGCACCATCGGCAGATCGGCATTGGGGGTCTTGGTGATCTTCAAGGCGCCGTTTTCCAGCACCAGCCATGCCCAGCCGCTGCCAAACTGGCCGACCGCCGTCTTCTTGAATTCTTCCTTGAAGGCATCGAGGCTACCGAATGCCTTGTCGATGCCGCTGGCGACATCCCCGGTCGGCTTGCCACCACCCGCCGGCTTCATCGAATTCCAGAAGAAGGTGTGGTTCCAAATCTGACCGGCATTATTGAAAATACCGACCTTGGCGGCATCGCCCGCAGATTCCTTGATCAGCTCTTCAAGCGGCTTATCGGCATTCGGCGTATCTTTGACCAGGTTGTTGAGATTGGTCACATAGGCCTGATGATGCTTGCCGTAATGGAAACTGAGCGTGTTCGCCGAGATATACGGGGCGAGCGCATCCTGCGCATAGGGCAGGGGCGGAAGTTCGAAAGCCATGATCTACCTCTTTGGAATGATTAGAAACTCTAAGGTTAGTTGGTGTACCGTCATATGGGCCGGATGTGAAGTCTGCACAGGCTTGACTGTGACAACCCCAGCTTCGGACTTCTGATGGCTGATACATTAACGTATAGCGCGGCAGAAAGTCGCCGACTTGACCGTGAACGTTTTATAGCGTGCCTGTTCGCGCCGGCGGAAAAGCGTGAGGCGCTGTTCGCGCTGATCGCCTTCAATCTGGAAATCGCCAAAATCCGCGAGACGGTCAGCGAGGTCATGATCGGCCATATCCGCCTGCAGTGGTGGCGCGAAACCATCGAGGGGATCTATGCAGGAACGGTTCGTAAGCATGCGGTGGCCGAAGCACTCGCACAGGCGATTGAGGCCGCAGGCCTGCCGCGAGCAGCATTCGACCGGATGATCGACGCGCGCGCCGCAGATCTTGACGAGGTTCCGCCGGAAACCTTGGCGCAGCTTGAAACCTATGCTGGC